>NZ_JAQMTM010000085.1:0-70623 GCF_028331085.1 Anabaena sp. CS-542/02 | reverse complement strand
GCTACCTGGGCTGATGTGATCAACCGCGCTAACCTGGGTATGGAAGTAATGCACGAGCGTAACGCTCACAACTTCCCCTTAGACTTGGCTGCTGGTGAAGTTGCTCCTGTTGCTTTGACTGCTCCTGCAATCAACGGTTAATCATAAAGTTTAGCTGAATCAAAAACGCCTCCTAGAAATAGGGGGCGTTTTTTGGTTGGGTGAATATTTGACCTTTGCTCGGTAAAGTGGTAAAGTGCAATCACAATAGATATTAATTATCAAACTATAGTGGGGTAGGCATCCTGCAAGCCCTAGTCCACCTTATTTAGTTAAACTATTTGTTTAAACGCCGAAAATCCCAAGGCATTTGAGGGCGGCGTTGATTCCAAAAACCTAATTTCTGACTCTTTGCAGATTTCTCGGCCTGCAATAAACTATTTCTCAACTCTGGACAATTGCGCAGGAAATAGTGATAAACTACAGCCTGACCTTCTTCGACCATACTTAGGCTAAGATTGCGATCGCCCACAAACACCTCAGATACTAAGCGATTATATTCATCAGTATATAGGGGTTTGAGGCTGACATCTTGTCCAATAGGCAGTAATTGTTTTAATGTTGCAGTTGATCTACTCCCCCAGGGCTTCTGTTTTCGCTCCGGTGCGTCGATACAAGCTAAACGTACAGTAACTGTTTGTTCATCCTTTTTCACCTCAATAGTGTCGCCGTCTATAATTCTCAAGACCCTGGTGGTAGTATGATTGGTATTCCCAGGGAAGAATTGACATCCTACTACCGCACCACAAAGAACCATAAAAACCAGAATTTTTTTCAACATTCTTTTGAACTCTCTGTGGGTAGATGACCTTGTTGCTGTCTGAGATAAAATCGGGCGTAGCGTTGGTTAAGTGCTAATAATTCTGTGTGGGTTCCTGATTCAACAATTTTCCCTTGTTCCATCACTAAAATGCGATCGCATCGGCGGACAGTGCTTAAGCGGTGAGCTATAATAAACACCGTGCGATTCGCCATCAGTCTTTCTAATGCTTCTTGTACTAATGCTTCCGACTCAGAATCTAAAGCAGATGTAGCCTCATCTAAAATCAAAATTTGCGGGTTGAGAAATACCGCCCTGGCGATCGCGATTCTTTGGCGTTGTCCACCGGATAAATTTACCCCCCGCTCACCCACCCAAGTATAGTAACCCTCTGGTAACTGACTAATAAACTGGTGAGCGTTGGCAATTTTAGCAGCTGCGGTGACTGCTTCCATGTCAAAATTATCTTGACCGAAAGCAATATTTTGGGCAATAGTTCCGGAAAACATCACAGTTTCTTGGGGAACAATACCAATTTGTCGCCGCAGACTATAAAACTTAACATCGCGAATATCTACACCATCAACTAAAATCTTACCTGCTTGGGGGTCATAAAACCGAGGTAGGAGATTGACAAAGGTAGTTTTACCAGCACCGGAAGCACCTACTAAAGCGATGGACTCACCCGGTAATGCCAACAAATTGATATCTTTTAATACAGGTTCCCCTGGTTTATAGGTAAAAGACACGTGACAATATTCTACTTGCCCTTTCACCGGCGGTAAAGCGATCGCCTCAGACTTTTCTAATATCGTCGGTTGAATAGCCATCAACTCAAAAACCCGGTCAACGGATGCTTCACCTTGCTTAAATTCGTTGTAGTTATGAGTAGTATGACCAATGGGGTCAATTAACAACGCCGCCGCCGTTAAATAACTAAAAAACTCTCCCACAGTCAAGTTATTTTGGGCAATTTGCCATGCCCCCACTATTAATAAAAATATGGCACTGACAGCTTCTAAAAAGCCCACTATAGGTATTTGAACTGCTTTTAGGCGCTCGGCGGAGTATTTAGCTTGAAAACTGCGTTCTGCTTCATTTCCAAAACGAGCAATTTCATAATTTTCTGCCGCAAAAGCTTGGACTAAACGGATACCGCTAAATACCTCCGTGAGAATTGCGGATAAGCCAGAAACACGATTTTGACTTTTAACAGAGTACTTGCGTAAACGTTCACCAAACCAGCCAATTAAAACTCCCATCAGTGGCGCTACAATCACTGTAGCTAATGTTAGTTGCCAATTCAGGTAAATCATGTAGACGGGTATAGCCACCAGCTGCAAAATACAGGGGATAAAATCGTGAAATACCTTATTCACAACTTCCCCCACCCGGTCAACATCTTCGGTGAGGCGGTAAGATAAATCACCCGCTTTTGCCGTTTCAAAATAGCTCAAATCCAGTTTTTGCAGATGGGAGTAAACCCGCTTGCGGAGGTCAAAAGCTACCCTTAAAGCCACCTTCGCCATGTACATATCCTGCACAGACTGAAAAAAGCCCCGCACCAAAAAGACTAAAAGCAGCATTCCGGCTAATTGAGCGATCGCTACTATATCACCCTTACCAAAGGGTTCAGCCAATCTACCCGCAAGATTAATTAAGGTTAAAGTCGCCAGTACATAACCGATAATCCCCACGAATCCCTTAGTAATATTTTGCCAATGGGGTTTCAGATAAGGTAATAATTGCCAGTAATGAGAACGAGTTTTCAAGCTGTAAATTCCACAAAAATATTTTTTCTTGTTGAGACATTATGACATTAATCTTGGCCCTAGATTTTGGCGGTACGAAGTTGGCCGCAGCACTGGTAAATATTGGTTCTAGGGAATGGTTACGCCATGAAAGTTGTTTATCTCCAGATGATGGTAATGCTACCACCGACCTAGAAATCATGTACTCGCTGATTGACTCTTTACTACAATCACAAAAACCTGATGCAATTGGTGTTAGTTTTGGCGGACCCGTAGACGCCACCACTGGGACTGTGCGACTATCTCATCATGTTGCTGGTTGGGAAAATATTCCCCTTCAAGATTTACTACAAGATAAATTTACTGTTCCGGTGAGTGTAGATAATGATGCTAACGTCGCCGCTTTAGGAGAATACCGCTTTGGTGCCGGTATAGGAAACAACAGCTTGTTTTATATCACCATTAGCACTGGTGTAGGTGGTGGTTGGATAATCAACGGCCAGCCTTGGCGGGGTATGGGGGGAATGGCGGGTGAAATTGGACACATGGTTATAGATCCTGCTGGTCCTGTGTGTTTGTGTGGAAAGCGCGGATGTGTGGAACGGTTAGCTTCTGGCCCTTATATGGCGCAGAATCTGCGGGAAACTTTGCAAAATCAACCCCACAGAGGCGAAATATTACGGAGGTTGGTAGGTAATAATTTAAATTTAATTACGGGAAAGGTAGTAAGTGCTGCTGCATCCCAAGGTGATGAATTAGCCCAGGATATTCTATTCAAAGGTGCTTGGGCTTTGGGTGTGGGTATTGGTAACGTGGCGAATTTGATTAACCCCCACTTGTTTATTTTAGGTGGAAGTGTAATTAAATCAGGGGATAATTGGTGGGATGTAGTGCGCAAAGCGGCGCGAAAAACAGCTTTACCAGAAATCGATTTGACAATTGTTCCGGCCGCTTTGGGTGATGATGCACCCCTTTGGGGGGCTGTGGCTTTGGCTGAATTAGCTTGGTAATTGCTATATTATGGGCAACAGAACTCACAAAAACCCCCTATTGTATTGAGTACAGTTAAGTCCCAATTTACTGATACATCTGGGTAGCTTTGAGCATATGGTAGGTAATAATCAACTGCGTCAGCGCCAGAGGATAACTTTGCAAAGTTTCCCCAGTAGTTCCCGCAACTTTTCCTAGTTCGGGATTAACTTCGCGATCGCACACGTTGAGTAAGTAAGGCATATCGGAACATAAAATATGCTCTAATTTACTTACCTGTTCTAAAGTCGCGTGACCATCAACTTCCAGTACATCCACAGGTTTACTCATATCCCGGTCTAACCCTAAACGGATTGCCGAATCAGAATTACCATCAGTTAAGTTGAGAATTGAGGTAAAATTAGGATGGGGGATTGTCGGTCGCAATACTAACCGCACATTTAAATGTCCATTGCTATCATCAGCATTATCACTAGGGGAATAAAAACTCACCACTATATCAGACCATTGTCGTTGGGGACGAATAAAACTGTCTGAATCTGGTTCACGCTTTTCTAGTTCTGCCAAAACTTCTTCAGGAGTGTACCCCCGCTTTTGGGTATCGCGTTTAACTTTCCATTGGGCGCGTAGGGGTTCCGGAGGCGCTAAATATACTTTCACGTCGTAGGCTTCACGAGCTACCCGAGTAGAATAACCGAGCAACCCTTCAATAATCACAAATTTCGTGGGTCGGATGTATTGTGGTGGCTCAAATGTACCTGTTTTGTGGCTGTAAACCGGTTTGAGAATGGGCTGTCCGGTGCGCAAGAGGGATAAGTGCTGCTGCATAATATCGAGGTGATTACAGTCAGGATGCAGCGCCGTGATGCCAATTTCTGCACGTTGTTGACGATCATAACGGTGATAATCATCGGTACAGATGACGGTGACATTTTCAGGTCCTAGTACCTGAGCAATTCCTCTGGTCAGTGTTGTTTTACCTGCGGCGCTGTCACCGACAATTCCCAAAATTATTGGACGTCCCATGATTCCCCTCCGGATATGAACAACAAATACAGTAATAAACGTTTTTAGTTAATTTTTATATTTTAGAAGGTAATTGACCCATTAACTCAACTCAAACATCCTGCGTAACATCTCTATACATTTAATTTACTGGCGGTTACTTATAATTAAGTTGGTCAATATAGTTAAACATCAATACATCCAACACCTGTTTGATAACTATTGAATCTGCTTATTAAGTTTTTTTAAGTTGAGTTAATTAGGTGTTTTTAGTGCTTAACTGAGTATTCAAAGAAGTGTTGCACATTCGGGGTATGTGATGCTTTTTGGTATATACCAGAGAGGTAAAGCAGTTTTGGGAATCAAGACGGACTAGGGATTATGGTGACGCTGAATATTTCAGATTCCGACAAAATTGATAAATTTCGGCATCTTCAGTTAAGTTTATGCGATCGCTGGCCGACTATTGAACTATTTGACAATAGTGAGGCGGATATTTTAATTATTCCCTCCCTGAGCATCGACCAGCATGAACTGCATAAAGTAGAAGGCTGTGAGCATTATGAAGAAAGATTACTATTTTGTTTGATGCGGTTGCGAAATCCCCGCACGAGACTAATTTATGTCACTTCCATGCCATTACATCCTAGTATTATTGATTACTATTTACAATTATTACCAGGAATCCCATTTTCCCATGCCCGCAATCGCCTGTTACTACTTTCCACTTATGATGCTTCCCTCAGACCTCTAACCGCCAAAATTTTAGAACGTCCCCGGTTGCTAGAGCGGATTCGCCAAGCATTAAGGCTAGAAAAATCCTTTATGACCTGCTACAACTCCACATTTTTAGAGGCGGAATTATCTTTACAATTAAATGTACCATTATATGCAGTCGCCCCAAACCTACAGACCTGGGGGACAAAAAGCGGTAGTCGCCAAATATTTGCAGAAAGTGGAGTCCCATTACCAGACGGTAGCGAAAAGGTATGGAATCACCAAAATTTGGCAGAAGTTGCGAGTGATTTATGGGAACGCCAACCAACACTACAAAGAATAGTAATCAAACTCAATGAAGGAATTTCTGGAGAAGGAAACGCCCTATTAGATTTGCGCCCCATCATGGATGTAGCACCCGGGAAAGTTCCTCGCAGCCAAACAATAGCCACAATTGGCGATCGCTTCTCCACTATGCGCTTTCAGTCCGCAAAAGAAAGTTGGGGGAATTTTCGCGCACGGATTAGGGAACTAGGGGCGATCGCAGAAGCATTTATAGAAGGAGAAAATAAGCGATCGCCTAGTGTCCAAGGACGCATCACACCTAGTGGAGAAGTAGAAATTCTCTCCACCCATGACCAAATTCTAGGCGGTCCAGACGGACAGATTTATCTTGGTTGTAAATTTCCCGCTGATTCTAGCTATCGGTTACAATTGCAGGAATTTGGTTTAAAAATCGGCAGAAAACTGGCCGAAAAAGGCGCATTGGAAAGATTTGGCGTAGATTTCATCACCGTTGACCAAGGAAATGGCCAATGGGACATTCAAGCCATTGAAATTAACTTACGCAAGGGTGGTACAACACATCCCTTTATGACCCTGAAATTATTAACCAACGGACGTTACGACCTAGCCACAGGGTTATTTTACAGTCAGCAAGGGCGGCCTAAATACTATATAGCCACCGACAACCTGCAAAAAGACCCATATCGGGGATTACTACCCAACGATTTGATGGACATTATCGCCCATCACCGGCTGCACTTTGATAGCGGTACCGAAACAGGAACGGTTTTTCATCTTATGGGTTGTCTTTCCCAGTTTGGTAAATTGGGATTAACCAGTATTGGCGATTCCCCACAACAAGCACAAGAAATTTATAACAAAGTCGTCCATGTTCTGGATGAAGAAACCCGCCGCGACAATCCGGATCTACCTTTGTTCTCAGATTACACTTTTCCTATAGCCGGGGATGGATATAACTAGGGAATAGGGAGGAATTTTTCACCCATATCGAGTATTGATACTTTTTTTGTGAGTTTCAATGTGACTGCGAATAAACTCGCCAGCGCCTTACCCCCATGTCTAAGGCCAGACGTTTCTGGTCGGCGCTGGTATTGCGGTCAAATTTATTCAATATAATCCATGAAAATATGGCTACATCAGGATTTCAACCATAGTTGTTACCCAATTATCACCAAATCCATCAGCAGTTATTCCAGGTTGGCATAATAGCATACCAAGCTTTAACGACTAACTACCCCGGTGTAACTACACACCCAGAGCAGAACTACAATTACAGTTGCAGCTTATTTAATCAACTTTTTGGAATCATGCTGACCTATTACCATTTTGACCTGTGGGCGATGGTGAAATTTTCGCGGAATTTGGTAGTTCCATCTCATTTTTAGCTAACCAATCTTCAATAAGTTCAGCGGAAACATCAGACATATTCAATCCTTTAAAAAAGCAAATTGTTTTAAACCTGTCTTTAATTTCAGGGGGAAGGTAAACCCGAATCGAAGCTTCTCCTTGTGCCACACTATACTCCAACTAATAAACTTATTAACCAGTTTATTCGTGTAATGGTTCATCAGGGAAAAATATTAACTAGTTGACTAATGCATCAGTTAATTGGTATAGTATCACCTGTACCCCAGGAAAGAGAAGTAAATCTATCCGAAAGATGACACATAACAAAGGCTATAGCATCCAGAAAGTGTCAGCACCAGCAAATGAATATCACAGGCGCAATAGCAAGCAAATTGATCTCAATTTGCTTAAATTAGCTGCAATAAATACCTGTAAGCAAAAGACAGCAGAAAAAATCTGTCAAAAAATGTTTCATCGCTAAAGCACAGACTAAAAGCCACAAAAATCAGCAATAGCTTCATAAAACCCGATTTTTAGCCAAAAATTTAGGATCACAAAACTCCAATCAATTATTTATTTCAAAGCTGAGAAATGCTAAAAAATTTCTGGTACGCTTGTGAATTTACCTCAGCCGTTACTAACAAGCCTAAACAAGTTTTGATGTTAAATCAGAGATTTGTTCTTTATCGCAATTCTCAAGGGGAAGTAGTTGTATTAAAAGACCAGTGTTCCCATAGAGGTGCAGCATTATCTCTAGGTTGGCGAGAAGACAACTGTATCCGTTGTCCCTATCATGGATGGAAATTTCAAGCCGATGGGAGATGTGTAGAAATCCCTGCTAATGAAATGGGAACACCAATTCCTCCCAGAGCTAATGTCAAGAGCTACCCAGTACAAGAAAAATATGGTTTTGTCTGGATATTCTACGGAGATTTACCAGCAGAATTACGTCCGCCCATTCCTCCGTTCCCAGAATATCAAGACCCCAAAATGCATCCAATTTACTTAGAATATGAGATGCAAACTCACTATACCCGTGTCATAGAAAATGCACTTGACCCCGCCCATCTTTATGCGGTTCATGGTAACTCCTTTGGTGCGGGCTTGGCAGAGGATACCACAGTAGATGAATATGTCATTAAAGATGAAGATTGGGGCATAAGTACCAAAATTATCTACAGGAATTATACCCAGCCCAAAAATGGCATCTTTAAATCTTTTTTCCGTACAAAAAAGACACAATTAAATGCCAAAATTAGCTTTTACCTACCCAATATAACTAAAATAGAAAGTGACTTTGGTCGTGGTAAAATTATCAACTATGCTATTCATGTTCCCGTTAATGACCACAGAACCATTAGTAAACGAATTCAACTGCGTAATTTCTTTACATATCCTTGGGCAGATAGATTATTTATCAAGTTTCATCATCAAGTTGGTTTAGAAGATAAAATAGTCACAGAGTCACAAATTCCCCAATTAATCCCAGATAATTTAACAACTGAAGTTCATGTTGCTGCTGATGCTATGAACCTGGCTTATCGCCAGATACGACAAAAATATTTAGCTATGGGATGGGGTTTGAATTATCATCAAAATCAACGAGAACGGTCATTGACAAAATAGATTTGATTTATTTTCACTTCTGAGGCTAATAATTATGAAAAAGTAATTCCCCGTTACGCCAATTACACAAAGAAAAAGGAAGTAAAGGCGCTGATGTTGAAAAACTTTTGGTATGCTTGTGAATTTAGCTCTGCAATTACCAATAGGCCAAAGCAAGTTTTGATGTTCAATCAGAGATTTGTTCTTTATCGCAACTCTCAAGGAGAAATAGTAGCTTTAAATGACCAATGTCCCCATCGCGGGGCTGCTTTTTCCCTGGGTTGGATTGAAAAGGATTGTCTCCGGTGTCCCTATCATGGCTGGAAATTTCAAGCTGATGGGCAATGTATTGAAATTCCCTCTAATGCACCTGGTACCCCTATACCTAAAAAAGCTCGTGTTCCTCACTATCCAGCCCAGGAAAAATATGGTTTTGTCTGGCTATTTTATGGTGATTTACCAGCAGCAAAACGCCCTGCTTTACCGACTTTTCCAGAGTACATGGTATCGACTATGCGCCCTGTGTATGACGATAGTATAGATAATGCTAACTATGCTCGTCTTATGGAAGCTAATCTTGATTTTACCCATGTAATCGCCGTCCATAAACAATCTTTTGGGCAGAGAATACCCATAAATACAACTATTAACTATCAAGTTGATAAATATGATTGGGGTGCTGTGGCTAAGGTTAACTATGAATCTTTAGGTAACTCCAAAAGTTTCTTAAACTTTTTACTGGGTGGACGACCAGAACTGAAAACAAAATTGACTTTATATCTACCTAATGTTACTCTGGCAGAAATTAGTGTGGGTCGCGGTAGTAGGTTTGATATCAAGTTTGGCGTTTTAGTGGCTCACCTACCTATTGATGATCATACGACTCGTGTTAAACGGGTGTTATATCGCAATGTTTTACCATTTCCTTGGCTTGATGGATTTTTTAGAAAGCTTGACCACAAATTAGCACAAGAAGATACAGTAGTGGTTTCAAGTTTAAATTCTCAACCAATACCAAAAATATCAGAGGAAGTTCATGTAGCTGCGGATGCTTTAGATATTACTTTTCGGCGATTTTTGCAAAGCTTTCAGGTTGACTTTGATGGATTGACTCACGATGAAAACGAAAAAATAGGGAACCACAGATAAGAAGGTTTTATTTTGCGTGCTGAGTTTATATGGGGTTGAGTTTTGTAGCACTAATGAGTTCTGGTAAATAAATACACGTAGGTGGATATAAGTATTTGACTAATACTGGGGAGATAAATATGAACCATGTACTGGAAAAAATCACTGAGGAACTAGGAATGCGTGGAGTTATTGATAAGTTTTTCAGGCGGATGTTTGATAATACTTGTCAGGCTCTGGAGGCGTTGGATGGTAAGCATCTGTGTGAACAGTCCTGGAATCGTGACCAGGAGGGAGTCTGGAGGGTGGGTGAAAGTAGTCAAGATGCTATCTATATTGACCGGGTTCTGCACAATGGTAATGTGTTGGAAAAGGTAGGGGTGAATTATGTAGCCATAGAAGGTGAGTTACCTCCGGGGATGTCTTTTCAGCAATCGGGCGCTCTGGCTACGGATGTAGCTGATAAAATCACGCGCAGTAAGGCTAACCGCTATTTCGCTACAGGTTCTAGTTTTGTCATCCATCCCCATAACCCCATGGCTCCCACTGCTCATGCTAACTACCGCTATTTCGAGATTTGTCATGGTGACCAACCGGTTTATTGGTGGCTGGGTGGTGGTGCTGATTTAACACCAGCATATCTGTTTGAGGAAGATGCAGTTCATTTTCATCAGGTGCATAAACAGGTTTGTGATCAGTATGATTCTTCTTATTATCCGCGGTTTAAACGGTCATGTGATGAATATTTCCACATACAACATCGCGGTGAACACCGCGGTATTGGGGGAATTTTCTTTGACCATTTAAATAATCAAGATCCGCAAAAACTACTTGATTTTGTGACTGATTGTGCTGATGCTTTTATCCCTGCTTATATGCCAATTTTGGCAAGGCGTAAAGATATGTCTTTTACAAAGCTAAATAAGTATTGGCAACATCTGGTACGTGGGCGCTATGTGGAGTTTATCTTATCATGCGATCGCGGTGTGCGTTTTGGTTTAGCTAGTGGTATGGTTAACCAACAAAGTGTTTTTAACTGTATGCCTCCTGCTGCTAGTTGGGAATATGATGATCAACCTATTCCCGGTAGCAAAGAAGCTATATTAAAAGAAGTCTTGAAAAATCCTCGGCAGTGGTTGTAAATCGGTTTTGATGGCAACTGATTTAAGTGATTTAAGTAAGTCGATGCTGCAACGACAAAAAATAATTTAACATCAGACAATTAATAGTCGCACTCCAACCTATAACCACTAAAAGTCATGACAAAATACTTCAAGTTTAACAACAACCAACAAGGTACATCTCTAACTAATGAGCTAGAAATAGATATTGCATTATCATGTCTTAATGCTTGCAAATATGTACTAGTGTGGATAATTCTACTTTGCTTATATTCCAGTATATAGATAAATTATTAAATCAAAAATGAGCATGGAAAAGGAACTAGTCACAGGGAATCTCCGCATGGAAGATATCATCAATCTAGATGAGTCTAAAGCCATGAATTTGTTTCGCAAGAGATTACAAAGATACAAAACTCTGGTTGCAGAAAAAGGAGATGCAGCCGCTTTTGAACAAATGATGCAAAAATATCCTGAACAACAAAAGGCATTGATGGGTACTTTCATTGAGCATAACACCTTAGCGAAAGGTTTCACCCAAGCTGCACCCTTGCTGGGATTAATGGGTTTTGTCATGGATGTGGTAGATATTTCGCAAAATGGTACAGATGCAGCATTAGAAATACAAAGAGTCTGTCCAGTTTTATCCTTGGCGAAAGAGTACGGTTTTGATAGTCCCTGTCGTGTCTTCTGCGAAATGGAACAAGAAGCTACTAGAAGAGCTTTTCCGGGAATTAAGGCGGCAATTTTGAGTAAACAAGCAGAGGGTGATTGTGTTTGTGTATTCAAGTATGAAAGAAGTACAAATAATTTACCGGTGATGAATACAGAGGATAAAAATACTTTTCGTCCTGTGATATCTCTGATCTTATTAATTCCTAGTTTGTGTAGAATCGGTTGTAAAATGCTGAAACTTCGTTTTTTTAATAGGATTAATTCCCATTAATTATAAATAAATTGTGATTAATTAAACAGTTGCTGGGACATAAAACACAAGATTCTTAAGGAACAACTATAATTTAAACTAAACTTATGAGTGGTATACTTACAGACTTAAAACAGATTATTGCCGGAGAAGTTAGTAACAAAGAATCAGACTTAGAAGCAGTTTCTCAAGATTTTGGCAACATTATTAAAAAAAAGCCGCAAATTGTGATTCGTCCGCAAGATTCTAGTGATGTTGCTCAAGCAATTAAATATGCTGCTCAACAGGGTTTAACAATTTCCTCACGGGGTGCGGGACGTTCTTTAAGTGGTCAATCTTTGAATCAAGGGGGAATCCTCCTAGATATGAGGAATCTCAATCAAATTGATGATTTCCGCCCCGATGAACTCTGGTTCCAAGCTGACCCTGGTGTGACTTGGAAGCAAGTGATTGATACTGCTATACCTAATGGTGTAATTCCCCCTGTCTTGACGAATAACTTTGAAGTGACTTTGGGGGGAACTCTCTGTGCTGCTGGTTTAGGTTTGAGTTCTTTTCGTTATGGTTCTCAAGCTGATAATTGTTTGGCTTTGGAAGTTGTGACGGGGACTGGGGATATTATTTGGTGTACACCGGAAGACAACAGCGAACTTTTCTATCATGTTCTGTGTGGCTATGGTCAATTTGGTATTATTACTAAAGTTAAAAATCGTCTGAGGAAATATCGCTCTTACACTCGCAGTTATTTTCTTTGCTATGACGATTTAGATAAACTTTTAGATGATGCAGGTGGTTTGGTTGCACAAGGTCGGATAGATGGTTTAGTATCTTTGTTTTCACCCTGCTTGCAAGGAATGAGCAGAAAAGAAAATCAGATGAAACCATTAATTCAATGGTTTTACAGGATGCAAATTACTGTAGAATTTGATGCTGTCAATCAGGTAAATGATGCAGAATTGCTGGCTGATTTAAATTTTTATCGCCATATCCACACTGAAGACTTGACTTTTGAGCAGTTCATTCAACCATTAGGTCAAGTTCCTCATCCTGTCAATACTGCTAATACTTGGATAGATTTACTTTTACCTGGTTCTAGTGCTCGGGAATTTATTGATATTGCTCTGGAGCGTATACCTAATTTCTTGGATTTCCGCACTTTACCTATAGGTTCTTTTTGTCTCAATTCTCGCCATCATAAATTACCCATGTTTCCTTTACCGGATGATGAGTTAATTATCGGTTTGGGAATGTATCCGAGTATTCCCCAAACTCAGGTGGAAGTTGTGTTACAGCAGTTAAATTTACTGACTGATTTGGGCTTCCAAATGGGGGGTAAAAGATATATGGCGACTTGGGCGGAATTTGATTTACCAAAATGGCGATCGCAATTTGGTGATTACTGGTTGACCGTCAATGAAATCAAAAGGAAATACGACCCGCGTGGGATTCTTAATCCTGGTTTCTTCAAGTATGAACACCCTGTCGGTGCTATGTAAGGAAATAGAGAATGTTGCGAAATTCTTCACCTGTGAGAAAGTCCTCTCTACTCCCCCCCAATTTTCGCTGGTTATTGGCTCTGGGTATGACCTCGCTCACAGCTATGGGGGTGGGTATCCTGTCTATAACTCGTCCGCTCAATACTCAAACCCCAGGGGTGACTACCAAAGTTAGTCAACCTGTGATTTCAAAAGTGAATGCGCTGGGAAGATTGCAACCTGCTGGTGAAGTCATGAGAATTTCGGCTCCTACGGATGTTACTGGTGTTAGTCGTGTGGCGCAACTTTTGGTGACGGAAGGTCAGGAAGTAGGCGCTGGAGATGTGATTGCTATTTTGGACAATCGCCAACGGTTAGAAGCTAATCTTAAGGAAGCACAGCAACAAGTGCGAGTGATGAAATCACGGTTAGCTCAGGTAAAAGCTGGCGCACAACCAAGTGAAATTTCCGCAAGAAAAGCAACTGTGAGTAATCTCCAAGCACAGTTAGATGGTGAAATCCAAACCCAGCAAGCTACCATCGCTCGCTTAGAAGCTCAGTTACAAAATGCACAGATAGAATTTCGCCGTTATGAAAATCTTTACAAACAAGGTGCGATCGCGATTTCCACTCTTGATACTCGCAGATTAACTTTAAAATCCGCCCGGGAAGAATTGAATGGTGCGCAGGCTAATTTAGCTAGAACAAAACGCACCCTCACCGCCCAAATTGAAGAAGCTAAGGCTATTTTAGCCCAAACAGCAGAGATACGTCCTACAGATGTGGACATAGCACAAACAGAAGTAGATCGGGCGATCGCCACTGTGGAAAAAATGCAAGTAGAACTAGATTCAGCATATATTCGCGCCCCACAAGCAGGTCAAATTCTCCGGGTTCAAGCTCGTCCTGGTGAAACCATCGGTGATGGGGGAATTGTGGAACTTGGTCGAACTAATCAAATGTATGCGATCGCTGAGATCTATGAAAGTGATATCAGTAACATTCGCGCTGGTCAAATTGCGACTATTACTAGTCCTAGTAATGCTTTTGAGGGTGAATTAAGGGGAACAGTGGATGGTATTGGCTTCCAAGTGGCGAAGAAAGATGTGTTAGACAGTGACCCCACAGCAGCTACGGATGCTAGGGTAATTGAGGCTAAAATTCGTTTAGATGCAGCATCTAGTCAGCAGGTAGCTAATTTGACTAATCTCCAAGTGGATGTAGAAATATTTACCAGTCAAAACCTCAGTAAGTTAAGTAGGTGAAAGTAATAAACATACTGAGTGTTGCTCTAGTTTTTTTATCCTTTTTTTTTCCTTAAATATTTATGTTTAAACGGAGAATCCCTTTGGCTTGGCGACAATTTATGAAGCAAAAGGGGCGGTTTTTAGTCGCTATTTGTGGTATTACTTTCGCTGATTTTTTGATGTTGATGCAGTTGGGCTTTCAGTCGGCTTTATATGATAGTAATACCAGATTTCATGAGGTTTTACAAGCGGATTTAGTCTTGGTTAGTCGCCAAGGGCAAAATTTAGGACTTCTGAGTAGTTTTCCTCGCCGGCGTTTGTTTCAAGCTGCTAATTTGTCGGAGGTTGAGTCGGTTAATCCTGTCTATGCTCGTTTAGGTGTTTGGAAGAGTCCCCAAACTAAGTTAGATGAGTCAATTTTAGTGATTGGTTTTAATCCGGAAAACCCTGCTTTTAATTTACCGGAAGTCAATCAACAATTGGCTACGATTAAATATCCTCATACTCTATTATTTGACCGCAATTCTAGCGGAAAATATGAACAAGCGATCGCCCAAATATCTCAAGGTCAACCTGTCATCACAGAACTGCAAGGGCGTCAAGTTCAAATTAAGGGTTTGTACGAGGTGGGCGCTTCTTTTGTGGCCAATGGTAGTGTCATCACTAGTGACGAGAACTATTTACGGATTTTTTCCGGACAAAAACCTGGTCAAGTTAACTTAGGTTTAATCAACCTCAGACCTGGTACCAACGCTGAGGTAGTCGCCAAAGCTTTAGAGTCCTACCTGAGTGATGATGTCCGAGTTTTCACCCATCAAGAATTTATTGATTTTGAAAAGCAATATTGGCGAGAAAATGGGGCGATTGGTTTTATTTTCTCCCTGGGTGTCACCATTGGCTTTTTAGTGGGTGTGATTATTGTTTATCAAATTATTTATAGTGATGTTATGGATCACTTGCCGGAATATGCCACACTTAAGGCTATGGGTTATCGCAATGTATATTTAATGTTTGTTGTTATTCAGGAAACATTAATATTAGCTATATGCGGTTTTATTCCCGGTGGTTTAGTATCGTTTTTTATGTATAATTTTACACGTAATATTACTAAATTACCATTATTTATGACCCCTGATCGACTCATTTTTGTACTGTTATTAACAGTGATCATGTGTTTAATCTCCGGTGCGATCGCCATGGGTAAATTAAACTCAGCAGATCCAGCAGATATTTTTTAAACAAGAATCAGTCTATAATTATAGCATTTCCCATGCTCGTGAGGTACATTTTTTTTTAGTTTGAGGGAACAGGGAATAGGGAATAGGGAATAGGGAATAGGGAATAGGGAATAGGGAATAGGGAATAGGGAATAGGTGTGTACTTCATGAGCCTGAAAAAGGCTTTATAAAACTATTCAGGCACTATTGGCATACCATCTTTCAGATTCAAAAAGCCTGAAGTAACAATTTTATCTTCTGGTTGTAATCCTGCCAAAACTTGGTAATGATCATCTCTAATATTACCTAATTGCACCCGTCTTTGGCGAGCTATAAGTTGAGATATCCCTTGTGATGATTCCTCTGTTGTCATCACATAGACAAAAGTTTCCCCACCTACGCGAAACACTGATTTGGTAGGGATTAATACCCCAGAACGCTGATTCCAAATCACTCTCGCCTGTACTAATTGATCAGGTCGTAACTTACCTTCCGAATTATTAAAAAGTGCTTTAACCAAAACTTCTCGCCGCTCATTTTTAGCATCAGGAGTAATTGCAGATATTTTACTACTACTTATCACTTCAGCTTGTGGATTCAACACTTCCACAGCCATTCCCTGACGTAATTGGGTGCTTTGTTCCACCGGGGCAAAAATATGCAGTTCTAAGGGTTGATTTTGAGAAACACTAACTAGTGGTGTAGAAGTATTGACTAAATCACCTACTCTCACAGAAATATTACCAACTGTACCGCTAAAAGGTGCTGTAATTGTATAACTCTGGGGGTGGAGTCCTTGGCTGCGAATCTGGGATTGGGCTTGTTGCAAGGTTTTTTCAGCTTGTGAGATAGTCAGTTGCTCTGTTTGAATCTGAGCATTAATCGCCCCTAGATCAGCCTTAGTTGTAGCCACCCGATTAGCATACTGATTTCGCGCACGTCGAGATATAGCTCCCTGGGTTGCTAGGTAAGCAGACTTTTGATAGTCCTGTTCCTGTAATTGCAAATCAGCAACTTGAGATTGGCGTGCTGCTTCCAGAGACTCAAGTTTAGCACGGGCATTTTTCCTTTGTAACACAGCAGCTTGATAAGTAGCATTAAGCTCAATTGTTGCTGGTCTAGAATCTACTTGGATAATTGCCGTTCTGGCTGTAACTTGATCCCCTGGTTTGAGAAATATTTGGGTAACTTGTCCGGGAATTTTCGACTTGATCTCTACCGAACGCCCAGACTTTAAGCTAGCAACAAAATTTGAACTTTCATCGACTATACCAGACCGTACTCTTAACACCTTGACTCTGACGCCGGGAGTTTTAATATTAGTAGGTACTGCTTGATGTGTAGGAGTCAACACACGCCAAAATATAGCGCTCCCACCTGCAATAATTAGTATAGAAGCTAACAATAATCCCTGCCATCTTCTTTCTGGTAACCGTGGCTGATATGACTTTGGCGAATGATTCTCTCCAAAATTATTTGGCGGCTCAGGCAATGTCATGGCTAACTAAATATAAATAACTCAATAGTAAGTCATGATTCGATATTTTGCCATCATAACCATTCATTTAGTATCATACTTACTTAAAAATTTTGTGTCATATATTTTAATATAATCTTGAATCAATTATCTCTAAATCTATCCCAGGTTCAATAATTAACAAGATTATTAATCCCTCTCCTAGTTCATGAGAGGGTTGGGGTGAGGTTTCATAATTCGTATTCAAAACGACATGAATACAAGGGAATATTGGCAATATTCCCTTGTATATTTTTTCTGACGAATTACAAATTATAAATTACTCATCCCCTTGGCAAATAGCCCAGAAATAAAAGGTAAGATATCCCGGCGTTTGGCGTTAGCTTTACCTTCAGTAAATACAACTAAGACGTAGGGAAGCTGTTCTGATAACTCAATATAAGCTGCGTCATGACGCACTTGACTTGTCCAACCGGCTTTTGACCAAATTTGACTAGTTTGGGGAAGTCCACCCCCCAAAAAACCTGTTACCTGATCCTCTTCCACATCGGTGGGTAAATGATTGGGGTTAAGACTACGTTTGAGCAAATTCATCATGGCTTGCGATCGCTTACTAGACACTGCCACCCCGCCCACAATACTATGAATTAGCTTGGCCACCGCATTAGTGGTCACCATATTGCGATTATCGAGCATCTCCCCATAAAATGCTCGTTCTCTACCATAGGGACCATCACCCCAAGTTTTTTGACAAATATTAATTGTCTCCAACTCTTCCCAACCCAAAGACTGGTAATAGCGGTTAATAATATGACGTTGATATTTCCAAGTTTCAAACGGTCCAGTTGGTAACTCTGGTCCGGAAGTAGTGCCAGTGAGGATATCTACAATTAAGCTAGTAGCATCATTGCTAGAGTCCACAATCATATCACTTAAGGCGCGTTCCAACTCCTGGCAAGGTTGGGTCATACCTTTTTCCAACCATTCGTGGACAGCGACTAAATAAAACAATTTGACCACGCTAGCGGGATAAATCCGCTCAACCCCCCTATAAGTAAAACCACGAGCTGTATGGCTCCAAAAAGCATCAGGAGTCAAAGCACCACCAGTATTTACAGGTACTGGAGGATCATAAACAATCCAAGTTAGAGCCACTTGGTTACGGGCTAAAGTGGGAAATGTTGCCCAAGTTGCCTCTAAAATATCATTACCAAGATTTTCGAGTTGTTCGTCTTTTCTAAAGAAAATCATTGCAGAATGCTCTCTAATTCAGAATCCCCAATCGTCAAGACATCGGCTCAAGAATACCAGTGTATTGCTAATTTGAATTTATATGATTCTCCTGAATGTACAAGCCTGAGCACTCAAGCAGCTTCAGGGCGACATTTGCGGATCACATTAAATCATCAGTTCTCAGCATTTGAGGTGTATTTATGTGAAGATGACTATCCAGGGTGGGTATCTTTTGCCGACTTGGATATATTACAACCTGCTACCACACTTTATCAGGCCAAATCATTTTATCAGTCTGAGATTACAAAATTACTCCCTAATGTGATTAATTTTACCCAAAAATCAATGGAACAGTCTAATTATTATCTGTGGGGTGGTACAGTCGGTCCGAATTACGACTGTTCCGGGTTAATGCAGGCGGCGTTTTTTTCTGTAGGGATTTGGTTACCCAGAGATGCTTATCAACAGGAAGGCTTTACCCAGAAAATTAATCTAAATGAATTACAACCAGGGGATTTAGTTTTTTTTGGTACTGCCAAAAAAGCTACTCACGTAGGGCTATATTTAGGCGATAATTCTTACATTCATAGTTCGGGAAAAGACCAGGGACGCAATGGTATTGGCATTGATATTCTCTCGGAACAGGGGGATAGGGTAAGTCAGTCATATTATCACCAGCTGCGGGGTGCAGGTCGGGTGATTCAGAGTTATCAACCATACAGAAACTAAGGACGTTAATATGAGGAGTGGGTTAATTTCCCAGGGTTTAAATCAGGAAAATGGTTCAAGTGGGGTAGCTGTCCCCGATGTTTCGGTAGTAGTACCAGTACGGGATGAGGTGGAAAGTTTACCACTTTTGCTCGAAGCGATCGCTGCTAGTGTCAGCGCCAGTAATTTCAGTTATGAAATCATTTGCGTGGATGATGGTTCTACAGACGGATCGGCGGAATTTCTCAAGTCACAAGCCTTAATACGTAGTGATTTAAAGTCTGTCTTATTACGGCGTAATTACGGGCAAAGTGCAGCAATGGCCGCTGGGTTTAATTATGCGATCGGTAAAGTGATTGTCACATTGGATGCTGATTTGCAAAATGATCCGGCGGATATCCCCTTATTATTAGCTAAATTGGCAGAAGGCTATGATTTAGTGAGTGGTTGGCGACATCAACGCCAAGATGCTCTAGTTTCCCGCCTAATTCCTTCTCAAGTTGCTAATTGGCTAATTGGTAAGGTGACGGAAGTCAAGTTACATGATTATGGTTGTTCCCTCAAGGCTTATCGGTCTGAGGTTGTAGCTGATATGAATCTCTACGGGGAACTGCACCGATTTTTACCGGCTTTGGCTTACATTGAGGGGGCGCGAATTACTGAAATTCCCGTACGTCATCATGCGCGGCGTTTTGGTCGCAGTAAGTATGGTATTTGGCGAACCTTTCGCGTCATGATGGATTTGTTGACTATTTACTTTATGAAAAAGTTTCTCACCCGTCCCATGCACGTTTTTGGTTTGCTGGGTTTAGGTTCGATAGTTACAGGTATGCTGCTGGGTATTTACTTGAGTTTTATTAAATTGGCTTTAGGGGAGTCAATTGGTAGTCGTCCTTTGTTAATTTTGGCGGTGCTGCTGTTAGTCACCGGGATGCAGTTGTTTTGCTTTGGTCTGTTGGCTGAGTTATTGATGCGTACTTACCATGAATCCCAAGGTCGTCCCATCTATCGGGTGCGGGAAGTAGTAGCCAAAAATGTTAAGTAACGTAACAATATGAGAAATAATCTAACAATAAACTGACATTTATTTTGAAAGTTCTTCAGACATTAGACAGCGAACTCAGACGTAACCTGCTGGTTTTGTTTACCGCAGGTTTATTATTCTGGTCTAGCCTTGCCTCATTATTACCCACTCTGCCCCTATATATCGAAGATATTGGCGCTACCAGTCAAGAGATTGGCATTATTATGGGCAGTTTTGCCATCGGGATGCTACTATTTCGCCCTTGGTGTAGCAGTTTAGCAGACCGTCGGGGTCGTAAGATTGTCTTGCTCATTGGGATGTCAGCAGTGGCTATTGCACCTCTGGGTTATGTGTTAGCAAAGTCAATTATCCCATTAATGGTGTTACGCGCCTTTCACGGTATCAGTATTGCCGCTTTTGGTACTGCTTATGTAGCATTGGTGGGAGATTTAGCCCCTCCTCACAATCGCGGTGAGGTGATTGGCTACATGAGTTTAGTCAATCCCCTTGGTGTGGCTATTGGGCCGGCTATGGGGGGATATTTACAAGCTGCTGCTGGTTATACTCCCTTATTTCTGTTGTCCGCGGCTTTGGGTTTTGCGGGAATGTTATGTATTGTCCCCCTGGTGAATCCATCTGTTGATCACAAGCTGGACAATAACCCTGAAAATAATCTATTCTGGCGATTATTATGGGCTCCTCGTGTGCGTGTTCCGGCAATAGTCATGCTGTTGATTGGCATGGTTTTAGGAACTTTACATACTTTTGTGCCTTTATTTATCAAATCCACTAATGTAGATTTGAACCCAGGACTATTTTACACAGTAGCAGCGATCGCCAGTTTTAATGTCAGGCTATTTATTGGTCGCGCTTCTGATAAATATGGACGGGGTTTATTTATCACCCTGAGCTTAATTGCCTTCACCTTAGCTATGGTTGGTATATGGAAAGCTAACAGCGCCCCTATTTTCTTACTCTCAGCATTTGTCCAAGGTGCTGCTTCGGGAACCGTAATTCCCATGATGGCGGCGATGATGACAGACCGCGCCCAACCCCACGAACGCGGGCGGATATTTGGGGTCTCTTTAGTAGGATTAGATATTGGTATTGGCGTCGCTGGTCCTGTTCTCGGTGCGATTGCTGAACAAGTAGGTTACCGCCAGATGTTTGGTTATGGTGCTGCTTTGACCTTTCTAGCCATGATTATATTTCTCACCCAGTCCAGTCATAACCTGAATAATTCTCTCCGCTTTGCTTTGGGGCGTGGTGAAGATAGTTACGCATTAGATAGATAATTGTAATTATAGGAAAAGGCAAAAATGATTTGTAAAAGTAAAAATCATTTTTGCCTTTCTCAACGGGCGAGGAGGGATTCGAACCCCCGACACCGTGGTCCGTAGCCACGTGCTCTAGTCCACTGAGCTACACACCCTTACAACAAAATAATCCTAACACTACTATTAAAATAATGCAAGGCCATTTTTTATTTAATTCTGCCGAACTAACACACCTGAATCATGATGGGTAAGCACAGATGGTGAATGTGTCTGCTAAAGTTGAGTAAGTACATGGCTCAAGTCTCAAATAAATCCTTATGCCTCCTCGTTGGCCTCGCAAACCCGACCGCAAAGATCCAGATTTCCGCAAGTTAGATGACCGGATGAATTTTGCTGTCCATGTAGCATTGACTACGGCTGTTAATTCCGGTTTATGGTTTGTCCACAACTTAAAATCGGCCACCTGGGAATGGCTACCCTGGTTAACCGCAGGTTGGATATTAGTATTGTTGGTGCATCTGATTTATATTAGTGCGATCGCCAACTATAGCGAAACTCCACCCAAATCTACCTGAAGATTGATTATTGCGGCTAGGGGATTGTAACCTGTGGTGGTAGATCCCAATACATAATTGTGCGATCATGCAAGAAACCCTGACATTTAACGCTCTTTGTTGATATAAGGTGATTTTTATGGCTACAACCAACACCGCTGAAATACTGGAAGCCCTAGCTGCTGAAATTGGCGAAGCGGTATATATAGATATTGCTAAATGGCATCTTTATTTATCTGATGCCAAACTACATACTGTAGTTGCTGAACAGATGTATCCCTTAATTACTTCCCAGACTGTCAATGAAGACAGAGTTATAGCGGTATTAACATCTATCCCAGTCAAAATTGGCGGTGGGAGGAAAGAATTACCTTTAAATGATCTCCTCCCACTACAATGTCAAGTCAACTTGGTAGATATTTTAGAGAAATATCAACGCCAGATTTAAGTTCTGCTCAGTTGAGGTGAGGCGGTATATCTTCCCCAACAAAAGGATGAGGAGTATTTTCCATTCTACCTTCAAATTTATTGAGGTGATGAATATGTTTTTACAACTCAAAGATTCAGGTGATCTTATTAAAGTCCTTGATTTTCAGGAATTAATTGATCCTAATAGTCGGATCATCCGCGCCCAAGACCAATTAGGTCAAGAAGAACAAGAACCTGAAACCTATCAAAAACAGAATCTTGTATTTCCCTCTGGTGAAAGCCTACCGCTTTGTTGGGTTGATCCCAATTATCGACATCCTCAACTTTGCACCTCTGCTCACTAAATCTAATTACTGGAAGAAACCGCTGGTTCTCCCACATCCTTAGTCTGTGAATTGGGGAAAAATGCCCTAGTGATCCAATAGGTGACTATATGAGACAATAAACCCAGCGGTCCAGCAAACAAACATAAAGCCAGAGAATGAATTGTCCAGATACCTGTTTTCTGACCCTCTAAATATATCCAACGACCCACAAATAAATCCATCACCAGGAAATGAATCCATCCTGTTGCAGCTGCTGTTTCATCAGTAAAAAATCGCGCAATATCTGCTAACTGGGGATTAGATAAAGCGGCAGCATTTTCTGGGGTAATACTATTGACAAACAGATACAAATATGCACTAGCTAAAACTACAAAAGGTAGATATGATGCCATTACCCACCGTGTAAATTTCCAGTTAGGTAAGAAAATCATTAACGCCCAAAAGGGTAAAACGAAAATATTGGCAATGTCAAATAGTTGAGAGATGTTCATACAATTTGGGGTGATTATAAAGCTACTAATTGAGATGCTATTTCCGCAGGTTTCAAATCACGACCAATGAAAACTAAACTGGTTTGTTTAGGTTCTTGGACTTTCCAGGGGCGATCGTAAAATTTGTCAAACCGGGTTCCTACACCTTGCATTACTAAGCGCATAGATTTATTCGGTACGGAGACAAAGCCTTTAATCCGATAGATTTCTTGTTGATGTGCTAGTTGTTGCAGTTGCTGTTGTAGCTTTTCCGGGTCAAAGCTCCGGTCTAATACTAGGTGAGTCGAGGTAATTTCTTCGTCGTGTTCGTGGTCTTCCTCCGTGTCGTGATGACTGGGACGACTATCTAAATTATCTTCAACTGCGGCTTGAAATCCCAGTAAGATGGAAGCATCCACTTGACCGCGATCGCTTTCCACAATCTTCACCACTCTGGGTAACTCTTGCTTAATTAGTTCCTCAACTTCCAGCTTTGTCTCCAGATCCACTAAATCAGTTTTATTCAACACCACCAAATCTGCACAGGCCAATTGGTCCTCAAACAGTTCTTGTAAGGGTGTTTCATGTTCTAGGCTATCATCTGCTTGGCGTTGAGCAGCTATAGCCTCCGGGTCGCTAGCAAATGTACCTGATGCTACCGCCGCACAGTCTACCACGGTAATTACTGCATCCACTGTAGCAGCGGCGCGAATTTCTTGCCAGCGAAAGGCTTTAACTAAAGGTTTGGGTAAAGCTAAACCAGAAGTTTCAATCAAAATACAGTCAATTCTATCTCGTCGCTTAATTAACTGCTGCATCGTGGGATAAAACTCTTCTTGCACAGTACAGCATAAGCAGCCGTTAGTTAACTCAAAGATATTACTCCCCTCTTCCCCATCTTCAGGGCAAATCTCACAGGATTTTAACAACTCACCATCAATACCCAGTTCCCCAAACTCATTGACTAACACCGCAATACGGCGACCTTGGTTGTTTTGTAGTAGGTGGCGAATTAGGCTAGTCTTACCACTGCCTAAAAAACCTGTAATCACTGTTACTGGTATTTTACCGGACATTATATACTACCTTTACTCCCTGCGCGACAAAAATTATATACTCATGATAAACTGGAACTTAGACTAAATTTTTACATAGTTGATATAATACTTTTCGAGTATTTCATGTGTAATTATACTATCAAAATCACCAGGTCTGTTTTTCGGCATATCCTCAAGTTACATAATTATTTTGAGGATATAGCACAAGTCTTGAGAGACATAAGTCAGGGAAACCTGGGAGATAAAAAAAAATTACGGGGATACCAAGATTTATGGCGCACTAAAAGAGGTGATATTAGAGTTGTTTGGACTCGAAATAATTATGAAATTTTAGTAATTGCGGCGGGGTTAAGGGATTATGTTTATGATATAATTTCCGAGAATGTAAATCCAGAAGGTGCAATCACACTCGCGGAGTTACTGGGAGTTGAACCAACACGTGTAGAGCATCTCCCCACTTACCAATTTGATCATAAACGAGTTACTTCCTGGTATGAGTTTGTTTATGGTGGTTACTTGTATTCACCTCTTCTTACTCCTGAGCAACAAGCAATTTCTCAGGAATTAATAACCGCTTTACCACCAAATCATACCCCAATTAATAGCTTTTTATTACAGAGCGCACCAGGTACAGGTAAAACAGTATGTGCTGCTTTAATAGCTTGTGAATTATTTTCTAACCAAGGTTGGAATGTTGCCTTAATTGTTCCCGAAGCTTTACGCTCTGATCTGGAAAACTTTACCGAGATAAAATCAATTTTACAGGAGCAAGATTTAAATTCACAGGAGCAAAGGCCAAATTTTTTCCTAGGTACTTTTAAAGAGTGGTTACAGCAGGCGGAACCAAACATATATGCTCAGATTTCCACGGATGAAGAAGAGTTAACTGCTTTTCACTCTGACAACATCAAATATCGCGATTTGGTGTTATTTAGGGCGTTTGTACTCAAGGAACATAATTTAGGCGACCTAAACAATAATAGAACTTACATAGAAAATGAAGCAGTAATCCAACAACTAAGAAGAGTTAATATAAACGACTGGAAACAAAGACTAGGAGATAAAACAACTTGGCTAGATGGGTTAGAAGAAATTACAGAAACTATTCCTCCACCAGAAGGGATTAGAACGCTGTTGATATTTGATGAAGCTCAAGATTATTTAATGGCTGAAATTGAAGCTATCAAACAAATGTTGTTAAGATGGCATCAACATAACCATTCTCATGTCCTCTGGCTGTTAGGAGATATGAATCAAAGGATTAAACCCACTGGTTTTGATTGGGGACAATTAAAACTGAATACAACACATTCTCTGACATATAATTATCGCAATACCCGGCGTATTTTAGAATTTGCCAATATTTTTCACGATTTCGCAAGACAAGCTAACTCACAAAACCAAGGAAGATGGTTACCTGATCCCAGTGATCCTAAAAACTGTTTTGAAGAGGGTGAACCCGTAAGGATTTTAGAGTGCAACTCACCAGAAGAATTATCACAAGTTCTCTCTCGACTCAATGACAGGGTATTAAATCGAGATGATCGCTATCTTCTGCAAAGAATTTCTAGCCGTGTCAAGTTAATCCATCAAGATATTGCTCCAAAATATCAGAATTTACCGGGAATAGATTACCTGAATGTTGCCCAAGCTAAAGGGAGGGAGTTTGACGCTTGTGTGGCTTTTTCCGTATTCGAGGGACAAGGAACACTATCAATGGAAGAAGCAAGTAATTTATATACAATTTTTACTAGACCTCGTTATAGATTACTAATCATTAGCACTACTGATCAAATTGAGAGGATTGGTAGAACCCATTTTAATCAATGTCAGTTTTTCAATTTTTCTGATGCTGATCAACCATTAGCATGGATTACAGAGTTTGGTAATGGAGAACAGATATCCCAAGATTTTGAGGCAATACGTAACCTCATTGATAAAGGTTTACGCAGTCAGCCTTTGAGACTTTACTGGGATACCTATGCAGCTTTGAGAGCAGCCAGAGTTGACAATCAAACAGTATTAGAAATTGAGCAGACAGCTATTGAAATTTTACGAGCATCTCAAAAGGATAAAATTATTCTGCAAGAATTAACAGAATTAAAACTACTAGAAACTAATAGTTTTTGGAGTCCCATTGATATCGTTCCCCTCAAATGCCTATTATTCAGGGCTTTAGGTAGATACTGGGATGCAGTAGAAGAAATATCCCAATTACAAGACAGAGAACTGGAAGAATATCGCTCTTTAGTCATACTGAATATTGCAGATAAACTTGAGCAACAAGGACTTATATATGAAGCAGCTAGAGTGAGAATGAGGATTGGTAAAGATATTCCTCAAGATTATCCATTCCGAGATATAATTGCCGATCAACGTGGTTCCATTGTATCTGTACTGTGTCAGGCTGCTATCAACCAAATTTATCAAGGAGAAACCAATGACTAATCCTCAAAACCCGACAGATTTAGAAGTTGCTCAACAACTTCAAAAACTCACCGATGTAATTAATAATTCTGTAGAGGAAGCAAAAAAAACTCTTGAACAAGCCCAACAACTTCAAAAACTCACCGATGTAATTAATAATTCTGTAGAGAGAGCAAACATAACTCTTGAACAAGCCCGAGAAGTTGATCAACAAGTTCGCACTAGTCGTGATCAACTTATAGAATCTCAAAGCAACGCTAGAGAAATTGTAGATCAACTATCCCAGAAATTACAAGCTGGACAAATTATTGAAACAAATATTCAACAACTTGAATTTCAACTATCCCAGAAATTACAAGCTGCAGAAAGTTTTAGCCATATTCTCGATGAATTAACGAAAGCAAAAAGAGAACTGGAGGAAATTGGTGTTACTAGTCTTGTGGAACAAGCAATATTAATTTTGGAGGATGTAAATAATGTCAGAGCAGAATCCCAGAAAATCTTACTAACAATACAAAATTATTTAGAGCAATCTCAACAAATCAAGGAAGACAATCTGGCAATATCTACTGCTAATGCTAGAAGCATTAATGAGGCCATCTCACAAATTGACACATATAATCAAAATATTGACGCTCAAGTATCCCAGAACTTAGAATATTTACAAAGTTTTAGCAATATTCTCAAGGAATTAAGGGAAGCAAAAAGAGAACTGGAGGAAATTGGTGTTACCAGTCTTGTGGAACAAGCAATATTAATTTTGGAGGATGTAAATAATGTCAGAGCAGAATCCCAGAGAATTTTACTTACAACACAAAATTATTTAGAGCAATCTCAACAAATCAAGGAAGACAATCTGGCAATATATGCGGAGAATGCTACAAGTATTAATGAGGCCATCTCACAAATTGATAGATATTATCAAAACATTGAACCTCAACTATCCCAGAAATTACATGATTTACAAACTCTTGAAACCAATATTAGACAACTTGAAGCCCAAGTATTCCACAACTTAGAATATTTACAAAGTTTTAGCAATATTCTACATGAATTAAGGGAAGCAAAAAGAGAACTGGAGGAAATAGGTGTTACCAGTATTGTGGGAGAAGCAAGATTAATTTTGCAGGACATAAATAATGTCAGAGCAGAATCTGAAAAAATTCAGCAAGAAAATCTGGCAATATATGCTGCTATTGATAGATATAATGAAAATATTCACGATGCCAAAGGTATTTTAACACAACTTGACTCTATTAAGGCTGAAATAGACGGTATAGGAGGTTTAGAAGAAGTTAGAACCCTACTGCAACAGGTAGATAATACCCGCGTAGATTTGAGGAATTCAAACCATCAATTGTCATTGTTACAAGGGGAAATAAGCCAGATCCAATATTTGGAGGACTATTTACAAGATTTTGGCAGGGTTCGTAATCATAAACAACTTAGGCAGTTTTTAAGACAGGAGTTAGGATTTATAGGACTGATAGTTTACGTACTTCACTTACTAACTCCCAACAGAAAAATATAGGTAGTAAAGATAAGGTTTTGGGGGTAATTTCCCCCTGCTTGTCTTCATATACAGAAAACAATCCCAGGGCCACTACCCCCATATATAGTCACTCAAACTCCAAAAAATTACGACTCAGTAGCTAGTTCAGTGTTACCACGTTGACGACGACGGGTGAGACTATTAAACAACATGACACCGATGGACTTGATCAAATTACCTTCCAATTAAAAATATCCTCTATCTAGCACTACTTCTACCTGATCATGTCCAGAATCAGGAAAGCATTCATTCAGGTGAAAAATAAATCTTTTAAAACAATCTAAATTAAGAGGATGTTCATTAACATAACTGACATAGGTGTCTCTATTTTCTCTTCTGTCATTAGAATTTCTAAATTTACTTCGTATATCAGATGAAAGTCTTTTTGCTTTTCTGAGTATAATTACTTCATCAATAGAAGTAAGCTTCGTATTAATAGGAGTCATATCAAGCCACTCAGAAAGTAGTATGTATTTACACCCCGAAACTGCTCGTTTCAATTCATTGGCAGTTTGTGATGCTTCCTGAAACATAGTCTTATCTAAATTGGTTTTTATTTCAGTAGCAAAATATGAAACTTCTATAGTGGTTGTGAAGTTATCTTGTCCTGGTGGATTTTCTTTAATAATTATCTGGTGAGACTTACTCACTGAAAAATCTTGATTCTTTGTTTTTATAAATGCTCCTCCATCTTGAAGAGCTATAAATGGAGAATTAAAGCTTAAACCTGCAAAAGAAGTTTTTGAGCCACACTCAAAATTTTGCAGTCTGCTAAAGCCAGGGACTAATCTTATATCAAACAGCCTTGGTAAAAATTCTTCTAAAATTGTGTTATCAAGTTTTAATTGTCCCCTTTGTCTATGGAGAAAATCCTCTTTTGAATCGAAGATTAAATCTATATCAATAAAATTTTTATATTCATTTAGTTTTTTAACCATGAAGTTTAAAAGATCATCACCTGATAGCTCACAACTATCTAGCTCATTTACCCAATTTTTGTATTTATTTAGAGCTTGTTCTACCTTCTGCTTGTCCACAGAGGGAAGCTTGTTATTTTCTAAAAGTTTTTTAAGTTTATCTCCATGAGGATTTGATTTTTGAACTTTAACCATTTTTACTCGACTTTTGGTCTTAACAGTTCATTTTTAACACGCTATGTACTTAAGCGCCAATGAGATGGAACTTCAACGCTTAACCTTGGAGATACTTGGACTTGAGATGCAGATGCTATTGCGCTATCTATATCTGTTTTAATTTCTCCCGTTGCCTGTTTAATCGAACTCTGTAGTCCCCACACACCAACCGAGCGTGCAATTTCAAGGTGATTAGACACTGGACTACTCTCAGGCTTGAGCGTAAATATGTCTTCATAAATCCTTTCTCCGAAGCGATTTCTAAAAAACCGTTCTTGCCACTTCTCTACTGCAAATCCTGCAATTCCTAAAGCTATTATTACTAATAGCAGACTATTTTCAAAGCTTACTCCTCTAACACAGGATGTTCGGCCAACTACAATAATTGCCTTACCTTCTTCATTTAATACCCTTCTCATCTCCAGAAAAGCACTACACATATCCATACAGTATTGAATCACTGTCAAAAATCGATTTCCTCTATGTTTTCTGTTAGCACCAATCTCTGAAACTGCTGCTTCTAGTGGTTTCCATCCTAAAAACTCTAGTGCTTTTCGATAGTTTTGATGATAATTAAAAACATTAATGTAAGGAGGAGATGTAACTATTAAATCTATAGTTGAATCTTTAATTACTTCTATATTCCGAGCGTCACAAAGTAATACGGTATATTTTTTCTTCCTATAAGGAAGCATTTGTATAGTATCTAAAACTGAATTGAGTGATTTAAAAAACTTCCCAGGCTCGGCTGTGTCTTGGTTACCCATTGCTAACATAACACAGAGAGTTACAATTATACAATTTTCAAATGAACTTTGGCATTCTTTGTAAAAATCTAGTAATTCATTCTGGAAATCAACGATATATTGATCATCAAATTTTAATAGTGAATCTTCCTCAAAGTAGGATATATTTTTACTAGCTAAACTTCTAATTTCTCTACAAATAGACTGTCTATGACCTGATTCAATTGCGCAAAAATTGATTATTGATGAAAAAATATAGGCAGCAGGATTTACATCAGTTCCATAGCAGGTAAAGTTTTTTCTTGCTGCCTCATATAAAGTAGTTCCACCACCACAAAAAGGATCTAGTATAGAAAAATCATTAGATCTGTTTTCTGCTAAAAGATACTCAACTAACTGGGGCGAAAATTGACCGCGCCATGGAAATAAGCTATTTCTTTTCTTATTTTCTATATTCAGAAATGATTGTGTAGCACTGTTTTTATCTATCTGAATCTGTGCTACACGCTCCACTATAGTTTCAATATTTGGGAATACTATTGATGTCATTTTAATATGAAACCCTAAGATACAATAGATTTGTATACTTGACTAGCAAAAACCTATAGCTTATAGCAATAGGGGAGTTCTTGATAACAGTTTTTGCCTTCATCAGTGTTTTCAATGTCGCCTAAAAACTATTTTACTAAATTGGTTAATTTTTTGGGGGTAATTTCCCTCTGGTTGTCTTCATATACAGAAAACAATCACAGGGCCACTACCCCCATATATAGTCACTCAAACTCCAAAAAATTACGACTCAGTAGCTAGTTCGGTGTTACCACGTTGACGACGACGGGTGAGGCTATTAAACAACATGACACCGATGGACTTGATCAAATTACCTTCCAATTCCTGGAACATCTTCATATTCATCCCAAAGGCGGCGTTAGCTTCATCGACAATGCGATCGCCTGTAGCATCATCAATAGGTAATTCATCGAGAGTTTGACGGTATTGGGTTTTGAATCCCTTCTCGTCGGTAATGTCTGCAAACTCATAGAAAGCAGTACCTTGACCTTCGGACAAGTTCATGGCTGTGACTGCAATGTTTTTGAGGATTTGACCCCCTGATAGGTCACCTAAATAGCGGGTATAGGAATGAGCGATTAATAATTCTGGTTCTGTTTGGGAAATTTCGCGGATGCGTTGCACATAAGCCTCACCTGCTGGCGATAGTTGTATTTCCCCCCGCCAGTTAGCACCAAAATAGTAACTTAGGTCTTGCTCTAAAGTTTGCTTACGGTTGAGTTGGGGAAAGTTAATTTTGCCGACAATGGGATGCTGACGGTGTTTTTCCATCTCTTCTTCCATGGCCGAGTAGATGAAGTAAAAGTTAGCAACTAGTTTTCGGTAGGAGTTTTTCTCTACAACTCCCTTTAAAAAGCACTTGACAAAACCCACATTTTCTGCCATGGTATGGGCTTTTTTAGTACCTATACGTAATTTGCTTGCTAAATTGCTGCTCATACTAAATCTCTCAAGTTAAAAGGTTAATTGCCGAATTTAGGATTTATGAATGACTAAAAAAGCCATTAAGATGTTAGATTAGAACTATTTGATGAGAATTTATATTAATTTTTTTTAAGTATCTTGAATTTGTAGGTTGCTCCAAGGGTCTATAGACCACTACCACCAGGGTGAAGTCAAAAGTAAAACATCTGATTTTTACCATCCTGGTATCAATCCTGGTTATTCAGCCTGTGTTCAAATTGCTAAATAGCAGCTAACAAGTGTAGAAAGGAATAATTGAATTGAAAACCATTAAATAAGATAAAACTCGGTAAATATTAAATATTGACAATTGAGAAAGGATAATACAGTATTGTCACATAATAATGTGTGATTCAAATGATTTTCGCCAAAAAAAGCGCATATATAACTTACACAGAGAAACTTAACTCAAGTATAACTGCTGAGTCAACCTGTAATTACGTGGGATATTGAACTTATGGTGACATCTATCAACACAAACCAAAGTAACGTTCAAGGTAGTTATCCATCTGAATCTCACAATTGGAGGTTAAACCTAAGTTCAGTAGCCAATACCCCCTTATTTGGTACAGACGGTATTCGTGGGCAAGTAGGAGAATTACTAAATGCTCCCTTAGCTTTGGAAGTGGGTTTCTGGACGGGTGTGATTTTGCAAAAACATGGTGGTCAGACAGGGCCAGTTATCCTGGGGCAAGATTCCAGAAACTCTAGTGATATGCTGGCAATGGCGTTGAGTGCGGGGTTAACAGCGTCCGGGGTGGAGGTTTGGTATTTGGGGTTATGTCCCACTCCTACCGTGGCTTACCTCACCAGTATGAGTGAGTCCATAGGTGGAGTGATGATTTCTGCTAGTCATAACCCACCAGAAGACAACGGGATTAAGATTTTTAATGGTAATGGTACTAAATTATCTCCAGCCTTGCAGGCGGAAATCGAGGCGGGAGTAAGGGGTGATGGAGTTGCAGGTAAAGTTACTAATTGTGGACGGCATTATTCTCGCCGGGAACTAGTAGACCAGTATGGGGACATCTTAAAGCAATCCTTGCCGGAAAAGGTAAATCTGCAAGGACTGAAAATTGTTTTAGACCTAGCTTGGGGTGCTGCGGTTGGGTTAGCACCCAAAGTATTTACCGCCATGGGGGCGGAGGTGATCAGCCTACATAATGAACCTGATGGCGATCGCATTAATGTTAACTGTGGATCGACTCACCTAGGAATTCTGCAAGGCGCAGTCAAAGAACATAACGCAGACTTGGGCTTTGCCTTTGATGGCGATGCCGATCGCATTTTAGCTGTAGATCATACTGGTAGGCCAGTAGATGGCGATTACATCCTTTACCTATGGGGTAGACACCTAAAACAACAGCAACAACTACCAGATAACCTGATTGTTTCCACAGTCATGGCTAACTTAGGCTTTGAGAGGGCTTGGCAAAAACAGGGTGGGAAGTTAATTCGCACCGCCGTAGGTGATCAATATGTGCAAGCAGAAATGATGCGCACAGGGGGGATGTTAGGTGGTGAACAATCTGGTCATATTCTCTGCCGCCATTATGCCATTACCGGTGATGGGTTGTTAACAGCATTACATCTAGCCGGGTTGGTGAGAGCCGCGGGTGTTCCCCTCAGTCAAATGGTAGATGAAAGTTTTCAAACTTACCCCCAATTATTGCGGAATGTGCGAGTTACAGATCGTGAGCGGCGATTAAATTGGCAAGATTGCCAACCCTTGCAACAAGCGATCGCCCAAGCCGAAGCTGCAATGGGTGATGCGGGGAGAATATTAGTCCGGGCTTCGGGTACAGAACCGGTAATCAGAGTCATGGTAGAAGCTGTTAATGATGAATTGGCTAACCACTGGACAGATGAATTAGTATCTCAAGTCCGGCAGCACCTAGCAGTTTAAGACTGTTAAATTTTCATAAGTTGATTTTCCCGTCAAGACTGGAAAATGAAATTTTGTTAAAAAGTGCTAAAAGCCTCTAGGAAAACCGTGTATTGTGTCATGATGGCAAAGTAGAATACATATGCCTTTCTAAATTACAGGGAATCTTGCATGACTCTCCGTCTTGGTGATACAGTACCTAACTTTACACAAGCATCCACACACGGCGATATCAACTTTTATGAATGGGCAGGTGACAGCTGGGTAGTGCTGTTTTCTCACCCGGCTGATTTCACCCCCGTTTGTACCACTGAACTAGGCACAGTGGCCAAACTCAAACCGGAATTTGACAAACGTAACGTCAAAGCGATCGCCCTGAGTGTTGATGATCTTGACTCCCATAATGGCTGGGTAGGAGATATCGAAGAAACTCAGGGAACCGCTCTCAATTACCCAATTCTCGCCGATGCAGACAAAAAGGTTTCTGACCTTTATGATATGATTCACCCCAACGCAGCTGCTAACATCACAGTGCGTTCTGTCTTCATCATCGACCCCAATAAGAAACTGCGCCTGAGCTTTACCTATCCCCCCAGCACTGGCCGCAACTTTGATGAACTTTTACGGGTAATTGACTCTCTACAACTGACCGATAATTACAGCGTAGCTACACCTGCTGACTGGAAAGATGGGGATGATTGTGTCATAGTCCCCTCACTCAAAGATCCAGAAGTTCTCAAAGAGAAATTCCCCAAAGGCTACCAAGAAATTAAGCCTTATCTGAGAATGACCCCTCAGCCTAACAAGTAAAACTGCTCCTTAGTCCACTTACAATATTAAACCCAGCGCCAAGACCAGACGATACCTTGGCGTTTTTGCCTATCAATCTAGATTAAACCGTCTTCTTGTCACAGTTGCCAAGGGTGCAAATCGTTTAATAACACAACAAAAGCGATCGCTCAATAGCTGGTCTTGAGACCCACCCAAAGCAAGAGATATTCATGGCAGAATCTGTACATCTGAACACTGCCATCAGGCAAAATTTTTATAGACAAGAACTCAGGTAAAATCAAAATGGATATCAAAAATGGATTTGTTGGCACCGTTGGTAACACACCACTAATTCGCCTAAACAGCTTTAGTGAAGAAACGGGTTGCGAAATCCTTGGTAAGGCAGAATTTCTGAATCCTGGGGGTTCCGTCAAAGACCGCGCTGCACTTTATATTATTGAAGATGCGGAAAAAAAAGGCCTACTCAAGCCCGGTGGTACTGTGGTTGAAGGAACCGCCGGTAATACTGGTATTGGACTAGCGCATATTTGTAACGCCAAAGGCTATAAATGCCTAATTATTATTCCCAACACCCAATCCCAAGAGAAAATAGATGCACTCACGACCCTGGGGGCACAAGTGCGCACGGTTCCCGCAGTTCCCTACAAAGACCCCAATAACTACGTTAAACTATCTGGGAGAATCGCAGCCGAGTTAGATAATGCTATTTGGGCTAATCAGTTTGATAACTTAGCCAACCGCTGCGCCCACTACGAAACCACAGGCCCAGAAATTTGGGCACAGACAAAGGGTAAGATTGACGCTTGGACAGCTGCAACTGGTACTGGTGGTACTTTTGCTGGTGTATCAATGTACCTAAAATCACAAAATCCATCTGTTAAATGTGTAGTTGCCGACCCCCTAGGTAGCGGAATGTATAGCTACATCAAAACCGGTGAAATCAAGATTGAAGGTAGTTCTATTACAGAAGGCATCGGTAATAGCCGCATCACTGCCAATATGGAAGGCGTACCCATTGACGACGCCATCCAGATAAATGACACAGAGGCTTTACGGGTGGTATATCAACTGCTGCGAAAAGATGGCCTATTAATGGGCGGTTCCACGGGGATTAATGTTGGCGCGGCTGTAGCTTTAGCAAAGCAGATGGGACCAGGACATACTATTGCTACCATATTATGTGATAGTGGTTCCCGGTATCAGTCACGCATATTCAATCGCCAATGGCTAGCCTCAAAAGGATTAGTCATTAGTGATTAGTAGTTGGTTATGGCGCTAGGAATATCTCACCTGATTAAACCTTAGCCCCACCCTCTCCTAGGTAAGGAGAGGGAGCTTATCAGTCAATATTTTTGCTGTATGTCTACCACTTGATAGAGCAATGTCAAATATAAGTCAACCATCCAACTTCCCAAAGATAGACCCACAGTCTGGGACTAGATGTGTGCGGGTGTGCCAAAATCGTACTTGTAAAAAGCAAGGTGCAGCAAAGGTATTAGCCGCTTTTACAAGTTTACCAGTTGCCAATGTGATGATAATAGCCAGTGGCTGCTTAGGACAGTGTGGTAACGGGCCAATGGTGCTAGTTTTACCCGATATGGTTTGGTATAGCGGCGTTAAACCCGATGAAGTACCTCTACTGGTAAAACAACATTTGTTAGGTGGTGAAAGTGTCAAAAAAATGGTATATCGTCGCTTTGATCGCTAATATTAAGTAAATCCAAAATATAAAATACTACTCAATTTCTGACCAAGGGGAAAATCCATGAATATTCAGCAGCTGCGCCAGTCTGTGAAAATTAAGTGGCTGAGTTACTACCAGCAAAATCGTTCTTGGCTGGAAAAAATCAGAGTTTGGGGTACTTACAATGGTCTGCGTCGTCCTTCATCTGGGTTGATTTTGGCCACTTTGTCGGTTTTAGAGCCGCAATTTCAGGATTATCTTTCTTTTATGGTGGATTTAAATAGTAATCCCGATCAGATAGTTACAGCTTTAGGTCTTAACTTTAATCCTGACCAAGAATTAGATGTAATTAACTCTGAGGGTTCTACAAGTGAGTGGGAAAGCGAATCTTTAGAAGAAAATTATACTGAAACCAAAGATGTGGCTTTAGTTGCACCTACTATTAAGATTGCTAGTCCTGCCACTGCAAATGTTAATCTGCCGCGCTTGCCAGAATCTGTTGCACCGTATACAAAAAATCATGAAATTATTCCCACGGTTGCAATGGCGACTAAGGTTACTTCTGCACCGGTTGCTAAAATAGCATATTCTACTAAACTACCTGCCAATTTACTACGTCAATATCAACCAGTGCGATTACCTCTGACAGTAGGGGAAAGGCGATCGCCCCTAGCAATGACAATGGAGGTAATTCACAAAGCCAAAACTCGACCTTGTGCAAAAGTCCGAGATCCTCGGTTTGATCATCTACCTATGAAGTTTTGGACTCTTTTACTACAAAAAAACTATTTAACTGGGGTTTTATTCTTACGTGACTACCTCAAAGGCCCAGTTTCCCGGAGTCAGGGGGAAATATCGCCAAAACCGAAAAATGTTCGCCCTCAACTCACCCCATCACCTAGTACCCATAGTCGTAGTCTGGCGAATTGGATAGATGAGTTTTGTCAGGGTAGAAACTATAACCCAGAACAAGCTATTTCCATGTAATCTTGAGGTCGCTACTTCTACAAAAAAGCAGCATCTTTGATGAATCAAAAATCCCCAATTATTCGTCACTGAAGTTATCAATACCTAACTACGTTGAGAGTGGGAAATCATTTATGTTTGCACAACTTTTCAAGTTTGGATCTTTGGGCAGTCTTGGCTTATCATTGTTAATGAGTAATTCTGCAGCACTAGCTCAATTTAATGATTCTAGTTCCGGTGAGGTGGTTGTACCCACCATACCCTCAGGGGGTACATCAACGCCAACCACTCCACCCATCAAGACACCACCGGTAACTAGTGGGACCCGGTTTACTTGTCAATTTTATAATGGACAGTACACTGTCATGTACCAGCCACAAAGTATACCAGGAGAATTCTTCCCTTGGGCTGCACCTAGGACTTTAGGTGGTGGTTGGACTCCCCAAAGACGCTGTGAAGCTATTGCCAGTAGATTAGAATTATATCGCCCAGATGGTCTGGAAGAACTGCAAACATCTGTACAAAATAATGAAAACATTGTTTGCGTGACTACACGGGCTAATCCTTTGTGTCGCATTGTGTTGACTGTACCCCGTGGTCAAGACCCATTTGTAGTACTCAATGACGTTTTCCAAAACTTGATTACCGCTGATAGTGGAAGACAGACAGTACCGGTGAATACTTATATTACCAGTGGTAGAAGAGTAAATGGATTAGATAACTTAGGGCGCACAGTTCTAGGTCGTGGTAACAATCCCATGACTGCATCTAGAAGCGGTATTAATTTAAAACCTTTCCTCACCCGTGAAGATGGTGGAACTTTCACCCGTAGCACTACCCAAAACCCTGAGTCAGCACCTGCAAACCGCCGTCGCTTGAATCCTAATAGTTTCCCTTAACACTGGCAATTTTGATTAGTCCCCAAGGCTATCTCTAGGGTAAGATTTATCTAGACTTACCCTAAGAAAAATCCCAGGCATCAAAAGTATTTGTGTTCAAGAAATCTAATCAACCTATTCAGCTAAACGTAGGTATTGAGTAGAAATATATATGAAATTGATCGATTGAGAATGAAGTGCGGTTGGCGTTTATTTTAGTGTCTCTCACTAGAGTATTATCCTAAAATAGGATATATTTACATATATCATGATTTGAAGAGCCGAAAGAATCAATGAGCCAATCTAATCCAGAAGCTAGTTCTACAGTTACCTTGAAAAGTAAAGCCACCAGTACAGTTGGGCGCGGAAAGGTCGTTAGCCCAAACACCAAACTTAACTTTTCGGAATGGAGAGATGAGTACGTTGCTTTATTTCTAGGTAATAGCTTTGAACATTATCAAGATTGGGAGCAGCCTAGTGTAATCATTTCAGATGGGGCTTATGGTATTCTTGGTTTTGAAGGAGACACATCCGATCATATTGATTTGCCCAATTGGTATGAGCCTCATATTGAGGAGTGGTCAAAAGCAGCGATGCCATACACAACACTCTGGTTTTGGAACTCAGAAATTGGCTGGGCTGTGGTACATCCAATTTTAGAAAAGTATGGTTGGCGCTATATTAACTGCAATATTTGGAATAAAGGCAAAGGTCACATTGCAGGGAATGTTAACACAGAAAAAATTCGCAGATTTCCGGTGGTTACAGAAGTTTGTGTTCAATATGTAAGAGAAGTTAGAATTAACGAACTTACCTTAAAAGCCTGGTTACTCAAAGAATGGAAACGGTCTAGATTGCCTTTACGAAGAGCAAACGATGCTTGTGGTGTGGTAGATGCAGCCACTAGGAAATATTTTGATCAAGGACATTTATGGTACTTTCCGCCTCCAGAGATGTTTGAAAGGCTAGTAAATTATGCGAATGAGCATGGTAGCTCTGAAGGAAAACCTTATTTTTCTCTAGATGGTAATCAACCATTGACAGGAGCACAATGGAGTAACATGCGATCAAAGTTTAGATGTCCTCATGGTTTTACCAATGTATGGGAACGCCAACCCCTACGAGGTGATGAAAGAGTTAAAACAACATCTGGAAAGGCATTGCATCTTAACCAAAAGCCTCTCGATTTGATGACCATGATTATTCAATCATCAAGTGATGAATATGATGTAGTCTGGGAACCCTTCGGGGGACTGTTTAGTGCGTCTTTAGCAGCCCGGAAACTCAGGCGCAAAGCCTACTCGTGTGAAATTGATCCAGATTATTTCTATTATGGAGTCGAGCGATTTAATCCAGAAGTTCATCAATGCTCTCTTCTTTAATCCCTAGATACTCCTGCAATGATTTTTTTATAGTGACTTGTTGGTGGCTTGATAGAATCCTGTTCCATTGTTTAACTGGCATACCACAAACTTCAACTCTGTAAACACGTTTCTTGAATTCCTCAATGCCGGGGTGCATAATTCTGTCTATTTTAGCAAAGTTAGTGTCTAGCCTGTATTTATATCGTATTAGTAATTCCCGTAGAAGGTGCTGATATTCCTTAGTCGGCTTGTAAATTTTGGCTTCAGATCCCCATGAGTCAACTATTTTCTGAGCCTCTAAAAATTCACTGTCAGAACCTTGAAATTTATAGCCATTAGTGTTCGTTTGCTGTAAATTTGCCGTCCTTTGGGTTGTATCCTCTGGCTCCAAAACAAGATAGTCTGGCGGATTATGGTAATGACTGTCTCTAGCTAGAGCTACGGACAAGCCAGATACAACACACACATCTAAAATACGAGGTTTTCCGTAAATAATCTTCTCAGGTAGCCATGCCAATATCGCAACGTGAGTTTGATCAAATTGAAAGTGATTCTGGCTATCTTTGAATCGTGCTGTTATCTCTGTTGCCAATGGAAACCATGCTTTAATCTCTAATCCTGGTATTGGTTGAATGTTTCCCACAAAGATAGCATCAGGGAATCCCGGATCTTGCCTCTGCCATGTTCCAAATTCAGCAAAATCATCCTGCTTATTTAAAAACTCAACAGTGTTAAATTCGATTAGATTTCCCAGTAATGGTGAAAGCTTCGATATCACTTTAGCTAAATTGACTGCTGCATTAACTGTCATAGGTTTAGATATGTTTAAAACATCAAATGTATGCCACGATAAATTAGCTAAATACTCAGCAGCGAGTTTGATTACATCTTGTGTGTTCATAATTTTTCTTCACAAGATGCTTTAGATATTTGTTGTTCAACCTTCCTCAGAATGGCACAAGGATCGACGCCAATTACCCGAGTAACTATGATAAACTCGACGACATCCAAGCGCCGCTCGCCATTCTCATATTTAGCAACAAAAGATTGGGGTTTTTGAAGAGATTTAGCGAGAGATTCCTGAGTAAGTTGTGCTTCCTTGCGTGCCGCAATCATACAGCGCCGGAATATTTCATACTCATGGCTGGAGATAGATTTCATAGGGCTTTGGCTTTAGCACTATATGTATGTCAGTACAATAAACCTATTTTCGGATAATCCCAAAACAGGATAATTGGACTGCAATACCTGTTTCCTGCTGTTGGTCTGTCGCAGTTTGGCGAGATTCAAAAGCTGGCTTAACAGTGGGCTGGTTTAACTCCTCTCGAAAAGCTTCCAGTTCAGCTTGTTCAAAGTTAGCTGTGGGGCAAGTCTTACCCTTCTCGTATTTAACGCTGATTCGTCCCTGCTGCACATAACGCTCCAGCGCCCGGACACTTACACCCAGATAGTCAGATGCTTCTTGCTTGTTCATATAAACAACGCAATAGCCTATCGCAAAAAGTTTAAGGCATCTAGCTGTTTTGCGTTTTCGACCTCTCCTATTTTCTGTATCCAATCTCGTCTGAGTTGAGTGCGCTCCAATGTTGTACCAAACTCATCGATCCAAACATCAGCAGCGACTTCCTGTAAAAAAATTTGCCATTCAGTACGAACGTTTTCAGCACGCAATACTCGGTCAATAAATTCTTCAACAATGGCGAAACCTGCTTGGCTTGGCTCTTTTAAAAGGCTTTTAAGTTCTTTCTCACAATTGTTAACTGCTTCAGCTTGAGCCTTACACAGATTATATACAATTTTTTCTGCGGGAGGAGTTGAGTTCACTCGTCCTGTTTTTACATCCATCCATTTATCCCAAAAACCTCCGTCCAGCCTGTAGGTAGTTCTATTAGGAGTTAAGACATCTAAATGCCTTCTAATTCTATGTTGAACGAGTCCGCGATACTGGAGGTCAAATGTTGCAAGTGTTTGAAAACCAAGCTTTAAGCCAGTTAAATTTTCGGGAATTTTTTCGGCTAATTGCTTTAAAAAGTCGCTTCCGCGTCCCTCTGCTATTTTCCCTAATCTACCGTGATTGACTAAAACTTCCACTACACGAAATTTTGCTTCCTCCAGAGATTCCTTTAACGCGATATCTAGAGACAAGAATTGTTTTGAAAGATGAGTACGGACTTCATGCAAAGATTCAGCATAGGCAGTCATATATGCCCCAGCAGCATAGCATTTTTGTTCAATTTCGTTAGATGTGGGAATACCTGGCTCAGAACGACAAGCAGCAATAGCAGCATCGACAGCTGATTGAAAATTTTTATCATCACTATCTCGTTCGGAGATCATGGATGAACTCAAACGTTCAAGTTCTCTTGTCAAATCGTTCCAAAACTTGCCAAAAAGTTCGAGAAATTTAGGAAACCAGTCATCTTTTGATGCTTGCCTCCAAGCATCCTTAGCTTTGTCCAGTTCGATAACAACAGTTTTCTGAAGCTGAATTAGTCTGTCCTGACAAGCAGAAGCATATTGCCGATCTAATATCTCTATTTTTTGCCCTAGATAATGCAAAACTCGATCTAAAATTTCAATTTGCGCTTCTTCAGAATTAGCACAGTCTGCAATTATAATATCTTGAACATCAATGTGCTTTTCCGTAATTGTAGCAGCTAGGCTTTCACAATTTCTTCGATTGTCAGCACTTCCTCCAATGTGGTTAAGTACCATGAAAGACCATTCTTTGATAGGAAGGTCAATCAAAGCACTATTAGCCATGTCATAGAGTTCAACATCCTCTTTAGACCAAAAATCTCCAGTGGATTTAGGCATACGGACAAACAGAACTAAATCAATATCTTGTCCTAATGTTTTGATCATACGCTCTTCATCACCAATCCCAGTGTCTCCTAACCCCGGCATATCAATTAAAGCGATTTGACCAACATCTACATTGGGAAAAGAACAAACAATTTTAACCTCCCTAACTGCAAGGTAATTAAAGTAAATTCGTTTTCTTTCTAGCGTGTCTTGAGCAACATATTCCCTAATTTCATGCCGTGAAATGCGACGCGGAGAAGATTCTGATAAAGCATTACGATATTTGTCAATGTTTTGATGATACCTACAAAGATGGTCATACTTAGCCGCAGCCTGTCTTTTTTCCGCCAATTCTTTAGGAAGCTCTGGTAAAGGAATATCAGCAAGATCTTGAATTGAACGTGGTCTAGAACCTAAGTGAAGTTGTTCATAATAAGGAGCAATCACTTCATCTAAGAAAGAACGCTCAGTGTGAAACCAAACTTGGGCATAAGTTTCTTTGATCTCTGAATTATGATGGACGTTACTACGAACTCCTGTACAGTGTTGATCATCACCGTCTGGTATTTCAGCCGTTGATAGCCCTGTCAAACTTTGGAGAAGACGGCTCTTACCCTGTCTGGCTCGTCCTACAACTCCTATGTTGAGAGTATTACGCGAAAATCGAGATTTAAGACTATTGAGAGTCGTTAGCTCGATATCAATACTTTTTTGAATCGCAGAAAAATCAATTTCTCTAAGGCTTCCAACTGTACCAATATCACCAACTCTACCGAGCAACTGGTCACGTTGCCTTTCAAGTTGGCGTAAGGTAGTAGAAAGAGTCTTGAGATTAGTCTCTACAGTTTCAATTTTTTGAGATAGTGGGCGACGCTTTTGAATAATTCTAGTAATTTGGCTAGCTCTTGGTGTCGCAGCGTTATCAATATTAAGGGTAAACTACATAAATTGTGTCTTCCATAGGGTGACTCTATAGCTAAGTTTTCCCGCAACAGTACTCAATAGAACAGCAACTACCAGATAGTTTGTGATCTCCCTGTTAGAGGATGTTTTAAAAGTAGGAGGCTGTTGTGAGAAAGCTCACAAAGTATATATTGAATCAAATTAGACTGATAATATCACATTTGCTTTTACAGCATATGTAAATAAATATTTTATTTATACCTGGATCCCATATCTACATTGACGTAATTTTGTCATCTGCCTAAAGATGGATTTTTCAGAATACAAAATTATTTGCGTGGTACTGTGTTCAATGTTTATGATAGCTGGGTAAGTTTCCTGTATATTGCACAATCTGCTTACAACAGATGCTTTTACTGTGACACTAACTAAACTGAGGATCTAGTTTCCCCGTAACAAAGAAAGAAGAAACTATAGTATAGAATGTGTTATATTTAACAACTTTTGCTTTTGTTAACTTTCCATTACATACTTACAAATTTCCCCACCGACTTACTCAGCTGTGAATTAATTACGCCTTTGCCAAATCTTGATAGTACCGTCTTTACTTCCAGAGAGCATGGTTTTACCATCTGGGCTGAATGCTATTGAACGAACCCCATGGAAGTGCCCAATCTGAATGTCCCGTGAAAGTGGCAATTGACCGCAGGGTTGCTACATCCCACAGTTTGATGGTTGTATCCCTCCTCTCAGAAGAAGCTAAGGTTTTAACATCCGGGCTGAAGGCTACTAAACCAACTATGAAATGGCGATCGCCTTACAGTAGCGCTTCGCCCTTTGCAAATAGTTTGATGAGGTTTGACCCCACCCCCAACCCCTCCCCTTACAAAGGGATGGGAGTATATGCAATGGCTTACAGTAGCGCGATCGCCTAAATGCTGTTGTAATGCACTAGTTAACTATTACCGAAGTTCAATCAAAAAAGCTGAAATAGTGATTCTGATGTATTGACATCGTCAATCTAGCGAGTGCCGATTAACCTCAGTCGCTTGCTATATAAGGGTTTCAGGAGTTTTGTTAGTATGCTTAAGTCCATTTGGGAGGTTAAGTTTATTGAACCTGGCTAACGCCACGCTATCGCTATCGGAAAGTGCCTCTAGACTTCTTACAGGGTATGTGTTTAGAATGGAGGAGTCCCCACTCGCTGGGGACATCAATGCGTAAGTCCTAATTACGATAAGGCCTGAATCAACGCCTTACCTTTGAGAACAGCCTCCTCAAACTCAGCTTCCGGTTCAGATAAAGCCACAATACCACCGCCAATCCCAATAGAAGTCCCACTAGGAGTCAACACTGCGGTACGAATGACAATATTTAAATCTGCTGCACCATTGAGAGCTAAAAACCCAATAGCACCGGAATAAACTCCACGAGCTTCAGATTCTAACTCATCAATAATCTTCATAGTTCTAATTTTCGGCGCACCCGTCATCGAACCACCGGGAAACGCCATTCTAATACAATCAGTAGCAGTCATATCCGCGCGTAAATAACCCCGAATTGTACTCACAAGTTGATGTACTGTGGCGTAAGTTTCCACATCCATCAACTTTGTCACCTGGATACTACCCACTTCACACACCAAACCTAAATCATTGCGTAACAAATCCACAATCATTAAGTTTTCGGCGCGGTCTTTTTCACTATTGAGCAGTTTTTCCCGCAGTATTTTATCTTCCTCTGGAGTCTGACCACGCCCTAAAGTTCCTTTAATCGGCTTAGTTTCTACCCACCCAGCGCGGTCAATACGTAAAAATCGTTCTGGGGATGAACAAGCAATAGCGACTTCACCAAAGCGCATAAATGCAGAGTAAGGAGCCGGATTAACTCGGCGTAAGGTACGATAAAAGCATAATGGATCGGGAGTAGCATCTGTGTAAAGTTTATTAGTCAAACAAATTTGATAACTTTCCCCGTCCTTAATTTTGTGCAGACATTGGTAAATATCATTTATGTAGGTCTCGTGAGAACGACTCAGACGGAAATTGATGGGGGTATGACTAAGGGGCGGTAAAATACCTGGAAGGTCTGGGAGTGTGCGCAGTTGTTTTTCTGTTGACTCTAACCACTCCTTTGCTGCTGTAGTTTGATGCTGTTTGGCCAGACATACCAGATAGGTAGTTTGTTCTTGGTGATCAAACACAATGATTTGATCAGCTAACAGAAACATAGCATCGGGAAGGGGTGCACAATGAATTAACTCAGAACCACATTCTGCCTTGATTTCATAACCAAAGTAGCCCACAAACCCACAATTGAAGTCAAAGGGTAGCTCATCAGACTGATAACTACGCTCATTAATTTGACTTTGAAGATAGTCAAAAATACTAATATTTATCTGTTTCTTTTGACCAGACTCAGTAATAGTTAATTCTCTAGTTTCCGTGCGGTATTCAACCAACAAACTATTTAAACCGTCACTTCCTCCCATAAAAGAGAAGCGAGAAAGACCATACTCAACTAAGCTACTATCAAGCCAAAAGGCGTGAGTATCTTTCCCGATCGCTTGTGTGGCGTGGCCATACAGATGTACAAACACCTGTTCTGGATCTGGATAGATATCCAGTTTTTGACTATGAACTTGGTACTGGCAAGGAAGAATAGGATTTTGTCGATTCCATTTTTTGGCAATGTCTTGATACTTAGTTTCTCTTGCTCGATTCTGGGATAATTTATTAGTAAAATTACGGAAGTTTTCTAAAATCTTCCAGCCGTATTCAGTGCAGATTGATTCGGGATGAAATTGCACACCCCAAAATGGTAAATACCGATGACGCAGCCCCATGATCAATCCGGCTTCTGTCCAAGCAACTTTTTCTAAACAGTTGGGTAACTCTTGGGCAACCATTAAGGAATGGTAGCGTACCACAGAGAAGCCCTGGGGAATTCCCTCAAATAGAGCAGAATCATTGTGATATATTTTACTAGATTGTCCATGCATAACCTCCGGTGCATGAGTTACAGTACCGCCGTATACATGAGCTAGTCCCTGGTGACCAAGACAAACACCCAGCAGGGGTACATCAAGATTTTGGAGATTTTGAATCACTTGGCCGCAGATACCAAAGTCCGAGACCTTTTCTGGACGACCCGGACCAGGGGAAATCACAACATTGTCAAATGTGAGTTTGATTAGATCCTTCCAATCAATCTGATCATTGCGAATTACCAGGGGAAGTTCTCCATTCACCTGAGCGAGCATCTGATAGAGATTAAATGTATAGGAGTCGTAGTTATCAATAATCAGCGATCGCACTTCATGTTTCCCCTTGCTCATTACTCAACGGTTCTTTTGACCCAGTTCCCATCCCCGACTTAGAAAGGAATGTCATCGGGATCTTGTTCTTGCTCGTTCACAGGGGGATAAGCAGTGCGTTCAAAATTTTGGACTGGCTGTGTGGATGGGAAGTTGGTCCTCTGAGGTGCAGCGCCAACGGGAGCCGGGGCGCTGACTGGAGGTAATTCAACTTCGTTGCGTGAAGGTGAAACAACAGGGGATGCTGTTTGTAGGGGTGTTGAGGTGACTGACGAATTTACCGTTGTGGATGATGTAAAATTACTTCCAAGAGGTTGAATCTGTTGTACTGTTAATTCAGCCCGTTTTTCTTTAAACCCTTCTTGACGCTCAACAGTGTGCATCCCTAAGCGTCCTGCTAAAATCACGCGATCGCCTTGGTGGTAGTTTTGCTGAATTTCTGTAGCCATATTCCCCCAGCCCACTACCTTTAAGGTAACTAACTGGTCTTCCGCACGCAGGGAATTGGGGAACTGTACCAGCATTTCCGTGATGGCTAAGTTATCGGCTGTATAGCGTAATTGTGGTTCTTGAATGATTTCCACCATTAAAACGCAGCTATTCATTGAATCCTCCTAATTGGACAAGTTTTTGATCAAGCAATAAGATTTTAATTAGCTAACTATATTTAATTTGCCTAAATGAATTCCTGACATACACTTTGAGCTTTGAGTCTTTTCTAGCATAAAAGCCAAGCGATCGCTTTGAATAGTACTTGCGATACCATTCCCTACCTTCGCCTGACTACAACGAGCATTAAATTCTGCATGAGTAGTACAATCATACCACTTCATGGGCAAAAAATACTCTGCTTTTTTGGTTACAGTTTTTTTACTTTTCCTAGTCACAGGTAACATATATCATGGGTGCTGATAGCGTAGCGTGGGGTAAGCCATATCTTCCCCTGTGCGGAGTCAGCCACATAATTACCGTTACTTCAGATACTCGTGGCGCAAGTTGTTTTAGAAAATATTTATAAAACCTTTCCCCAGCGGAAAGGGGAAAGTGTAGCATCGCAAACCTTTCCTAGTCATAGGAACAAAAAAAATGCTACCCCTGAACCGGCAGAAGTCATCAATGTCTTACGGCGAATTAATTTGACCATCGCCGATGGTGAATTTATGGTGCTGGTGGGTCCTTCAGGTTGTGGTAAAAGCACTCTACTCCGGTTAATTGCTGGGCTAGAATCGATGACAGCAGGGAATATTTGGGTGGGCGATCGCTTAATTAATCACCTACCACCCAAAGAAAGAGACATTGCCATGGTGTTTCAAAATTACGCCCTCTACCCCCACATGACTGTCTATGACAACATTGCTTTTGGACTCCGTCGCCGCCCATTAGGAAATGGGGAAAGTCAAAACTCCTCACTCCCAACATGGGCGACAAATCTCCTTGTAGGAATCACCAGAAAGTTACCTAAAGGACTACGTTACATTTCTGCTCAAGAAAGGCAGGTAGATCAGCAGGTACTAAATGTTGCCCAATTATTACAAATGGAAACCTTGCTGAATCGTTTACCCAAACAGCTATCGGGGGGTCAAAGACAACGGGTAGCTTTAGGAAGAGCCATCGCCCGTGACCCCCAAGTGTTTTTAATGGATGAACCCCTTTCTAACTTGGATGCTAAATTGCGGGCCCAAACCCGCGCCCAAATTGTCAAATTGCAACGCCAACTAGGAACCACCACCATTTACGTCACCCATGACCAAACCGAAGCTATGACTATGGGCGATCGCATTGCCATTATGAATCAAGGTCAAATTCAGCAAGTCGCATCCCCATTAGAACTTTATAACCATCCTGCTAACCGGTTTGTGGCCGAATTCATTGGTTCCCCGCCCATGAATTTTATTCCGGTGAGGTTCCATGCTCCGTTATTAATTACCCATAACCATTTTCGCCTCACTCTCCCAGAAGTTTGGGCGACACCCCTGCGGAAATATGATCAGCAAACCATCATTTTAGGTATTCGCCCCGAACACTTCATGTTGAGTGTACCAGCGACCAAAAATTTACCCGTCAAAGTAGACTTGGTAGAAAATCTGGGCAATGATTCTTTTGTGTCTGTGAGAATTTCCCCACCTGAATCTCAAATTGAGCATACAGACAATTATCTACAGGTGCGAGTTCCACCGGATAGGTTAGTCAAGGTTGGTGAGGAATTATGGTTCTCGTTAAATCCAGAAAAACTGCACTTTTTTGATCCTCAAACTGAGTTAGCGATAGGGTAGCGTGGCGGAGGTTCCATGCTACAGCGGATTTAATCTCTTGTGTTAGCATACTAGGGCAGAATGCCCACACCACAAGAGTTTTAAGATTCATATAGTACCTATTGACTTGTAATCTGCTGTATGTAAGCAGTTTTATCACTGAGGCAATCAATACTGTAGTCTTTATTTATACTTCTGTTGGCTGGTATTCTTGTTGTCTTTCCACGAAGGTCTGAACACGGGTGCGGTAGTTTCTGAGTGTTTCATCTACCCAATCGCGATCATTACTGTTGGCATACAAATGTACTAAAGGCTCGCTGGCGTCTGGTAAAACTAATAGCCAACTATCATCGTAGGGTTGGCAAATTTTCACCCCATCAATTAACTCTAGGTTTTGGGCTGGGTGTGTTTCCACTAAATAACGCATCAGCGCTCCCTTAGCACTCCAAGGACAACGGACTGTATAAGCTTTATGAACAACACGGGGTAATTCTGAACGCGCCGTAGCCAGCGATCGCTCTTGAATAGTCAGCATCTCAATTAACTTAGCGATGCAGAACATGGAATCAAAACCCGGATGTAAATGGGGGAAAATAAAACCAGTTTCGCCACTACCGCCTAAGACGACATTAGAATTTTTTTGACAAGCTTCCATCAAAGCTGTAGGATTAGCTTTAGTGCGAATTACCCTGCCATCGTGACGACGGGCGACTTGTTCCACAGCACTAGAAGCATGAACAGGTACAACTACCGTGCCTCTGGGATTAGATGTTAATACCATGTCTACCATCAGTGCTGTTAAAATTTCCCCCCGAATGGCAAAGCCTGATTCATCAACTAAAATCAACTGTTCCCCATTAGCCGACACTTGCACACCAAAATTAGCTTTGAGCGCCTCCACTACATGACCCAGCTGAGTCAGCAGTGTTTCGCGGTCGGTAACTGACATAGCCGATTTATTCACACTCGCATTCAGTACCACTGCATCAGCGCCAAATTTATCTAACATTAGTGGTAAAACCGCCCCAGATACAGCATAAACATAGTCAATTACTACTTTTGCTCGACTGTTGCGCAGGGTATCAACGTTTAACAGCTTCTCAAAGGCTGTGCAATAGCGTTCAATTACTTGACTGGTATAGGCTACATCGCCAACTTCATGAATTTGCGATCGACGCATATCTTCCTTAAAATAAGCTCCTTCAACTTTCTTCTCCAGAGCTTTGGTAATATTAATCCCCTTAGCATCCATAAATTCAATCAGGATATAATCAGGGCGATCTGGGTGTACCCGTACATGAACTCCACCGGCGACGGACATTGTGGGTATAACTGTCCGTGCTATGGGGATAGCTGTAGCATCGAGATTTTGAATATCAATACCTACAGACATCAAACCAGCAATTAATGACCGGGTAACCATGCGAGAAATGTTGCGTTGATCACGGGAAACTGTCACCTTAGAACCGGGTTTCAGGGTAGAACCGTAAGCAGATCCCAACTTCACAGCAAATTCTGGGGTGATGTCAATATTAGCTAATCCTTGTACACCACGCTGCCCAAATAAGTTTCTTTGAGCAGTGTTACCCCAAATCAAGTTAATATTGAGCACTGCACCTGATTCAATCTTCTTACTAGGCCAAACCCTGACGTTAGGGCTGATTTGTGCTTCTTCCCCAATAGTAGACAGGGAACCCACTACAGCCGCTTCTAACACATGAGCGCGGCGATCAACACGGGTACCACGAGAAATCACACAGGCGCTCAGATGTGCTTCATCTCCGATAATTGACCCATTCCATAAAATCGGTCGTTTCAGATTGGCATCAGCGCCAATGGTGACATTATCTCCTATGATGCTTCCCGCTTCAATTTGCACTCTGGCCCCAATGCGGCAATTATCACCAATTAGGGCTGGAGTTTCAATTATCGCTGTGGATGGGATAAAGGTATTTTGCCCTACCCACAAGTTTGGTGAAATTTCTGGATAAGCAAAGTCAAGTTTTACTTTACGATCTAAGGCGTCATATTGAGCTTGACGATAGGCATCTAAGTGACCAACGTCGCACCAGTAACCTTTAGCAATGTAACCATACAGGGCTTGACTTTTTTCCAACATTAAGGGAAACAAGTCTTTGGAAAAGTCGCATTCTGTATGAGATGGTAGATAATCTAATACTTCTGGTTCCAGAATGTAAATACCTGTGTTGACGGTATCAGAAAAAATCTCACTGCTAGAAGGTTTTTCTAAAAAGCGCCTAATTTTACTTTCTTCATCCGTAATTACCACTCCAAATTCTGCGGGGTTGGGAACTCGGGTTAAAACTAAGGTGGCTTTTGATTGTTTTTGCTTGTGGAATGCGATCGCCGCTGTTAAGTCAAAATCTGTGATACTATCACCGCTAATCACTAAAAATGTTTCATCCAGCAGTTCGGCAATATTCTTGACACAGCCTGCGGTTCCTAGGGGTTGGTCTTCTTCCACAGCATAGGTCATCTGCACGCCAAAATCGCTGCCATCTTGAAAGTAGTCTCGCAAGACATCTGGTAGATAATGCAATGTAGCAATAACTTCTGTGATTTGATGTCGCTTTAGTAGATTGATGATATGTTCGGCAATGGGCCGATTCAGAATAGGCACCATTGGTTTAGGCAGATCACAAGTTAAGGGGCGAAGCCGAGTACCCGAACCGCCTGCCATCAGTACTGCACGCATAAATTCTCCTTAGTTATTTGCAGTTTTTGCTGCTTACACACCCGTGAGAGTATATTGTATGTTCTTTCTTTAGTCTCCTATGGATATTGGTATTTAAGTAACTTACCTAAGAAGCATCTAGTGAGAAATAAGCAAATTTACTCATCAAGGTCATGTCCGCCCACCCATAATCAACAGTTTATAGTGGGGGGATTTATTCCCTCTTCATCAGGAAGCCATAACACAAAAAGGAACAAGGAAAATTTGGGATCTTTTGACTTTCAATTGGTTTTTCTTGTCTCTATGTTTTATGGTGGCATTAGGTACTTCATTTTGCTCAATGTTAACTAGCTGTAAAGTATGAACTTGCCGAGAGTAAGTATCATAGATTACAGACTTTAAGTTTCAATAACGGAGTCGATGACAATGATCAAGTTAATTATTTTTGGCTTAATAGTGGTTTATGTGGGTGGTGTTTGGAAGTTATGGAATGGGTTTGAACGAACTAATTTCAGTCAAACTTTATCTAATCGCCTGAGTTTATCATTGTTATGGCCAGCTTTATTTATTGCCAATAAGTCATATCGGCGCAATTTTAGAAAAGCTTTAAAAGGCTAATAAACTCACTAATTAAGCCCAGGCCAATTTACAGCACCTTGCACCGAATCTGAAGTACAGATATAAATGATAAAACTTTTCTGGGGTGGGTATCTTACACGCCTTTGTGTACCTCACTCAGGTGAGATGTGCTGTATGTCAATATTCAACGGCTATCTAAAGGTGTGGGAGTAGGAGCAAATTTCTCGGTGCGTTACGCGTTCGTCAACGCACCCTATAATTATTCAAAAGGCTTGAATCCACTCTTTCACAAAATATTCAGTCCAGATGCCATTTTTCCAGTAGGGGTCATTTTCCACTAATTGGCGCACAGTTGCTTCGTCTTCAGCTTCGTAAATTCCAAACACTTTAGTAGTATCCTTGGTCGGACCGAGAGTAATCAGTAAACCTGATGCTTTTTGTTTTGCTAACCCATCTAAGTGGTCTTGACGATAGGGATCCCGTTTTTCCAAAACGTTTTCGCAGTAAGTTCCCCACATGATGTATTTCGGCATAATTACTGTTTTTTGATCTTGAAAATATACTTCTTTCCCAAAATTTTACTATATATCTGAGACAGTTAAGATGGGCAATTCTTGAGTTTCAAGATTGGAGATTTTGATGGTCAAAACCTCCAATCAGTGTTAATTAACTTCTGAGACTAACGCCAAATTTCTCCACTAAAGCTTCACGAACCTTATTATGTACAGGCTCAACTTCAATATCAGTAAGAGTGCGATCGCTCCCTCGATATACTAGACGAAAAGCTAAACTCCGTTGTCCTGGGGGGACATTCTCACCACGATATTCATCAAACAATTCTACAGATTCCAGCAGTCCCTTTGCGGCTTTGTGAATGGATTTTTCAATTTCTGCCACCGAGACCTTTACAGGTGCGTAGAATGCAATATCGCGATCGCTCGCTGGATAGGTAGAATAAGCCACAAAAGTGGGAATGAGAATTTCATCTTGATCCAGGGCATCCAACAACACATTAACATCTAGCTGGAACACATAGACAGAATCAGGTAAACCCCGCTCCTGTCGTAATTGGGGATGAAGTTGCCCAAATATACCCAGTCTGTTACCACCCACCCATAAAGAAGCGGTGCGTCCTGGGTGTAAACGCTGATCGCGACAATCTGGTTGATACTCTACCTTTAAATTGAGTGCATTAAAAACACTTTCCAAAATACCTTTGGCATCAAACCAGGTCATAGGTTGTTCACGACCGCCTTTTGACCACTTACCCAAAAACCTGTCCCCTCCCATAATACCAGCGATCGCATCGGTTTCTTCCAAACCATCTTCTTCTTGCCAGAAAATGCGCCCCATGTCAAAACCATTCAGAGAACCATTTCCTTGCTCTAAATTGTATTGAAAAGCATCAATCAAACCGGATATCAAATCAGTTCGCAGTGCGGAATATTCCCCAAACAAGGGATTACTCAAAACAATTTGTCTATCATCCCCTGGTTTGACTAAAGAATAATGGAGCACTTCAGTTAATCCTTCCGCCCTGAGAATAGCGCGTAACTTCCGGATTAACTCTTGATCTACGGGTAAATAACCAGCCTCCGACTTTTCTGGCAGAGTATCACAAAAATTGTCATAGCCATAGAGACGGGCTAACTCCTCAATCAAATCAATTTCCCGTTCTAAATCCCGGTAACGATAGGGCGGTACTGTCACCGTCCAAGTTTGTTCACCCGTAGAAATTAGGTTACATCCCAAAGCAGACAGAATGCGTTCCACATCAGCGGCGGTAATTTCCCCAGTATCCTCTCCCAAATCCACAGGACCGAGTACCTGATTCACCCGGTCAAGACGTAGAGATATAGAACGACTCCAAGTAGATGGGTCTGGGCGAGTGTCAGCCATTTCCTGTTGGACAATCACCCCACCAGCTAATTCACTCATCAGAGATAAAGCACGGTTACAAGCTATTTCTAACTCAGCTCTATTAACCCCCCGTTCATATCTTCCCGAAGCCTCACTTCTTAACCCCACACTCCGAGCAGAACGACGAATAACCACAGAATCAAACACAGCAGCTTCTAAAACAATACTGTGAGTACCGTCATAGACTTCTGTTTCCTCTCCACCCATCACACCCGCCAGCGCAACCGGTGTATTGTTAACAGTAATTAACAAATTTTGGCTTGACAATTTGCGTGTTACCCCATCCAGGGTTTTCAAAGATTCCCCAGCAGTAGCAAAGCGAACACCAACAGTCAGACCCTCACCGCCCCCAACAGATTGTAAACGGTCTTTGTCAAAGGCGTGTAGTGGTTGTCCCCATTCCCATAAAACATAGTTAGTAATATCCACAACATTATTTATAGGTCTTACCCCAGCCGCCCGTAAACGCTGTTGCAACCAATCAGGAGAAGGGGCAATTTTCAGTTGTGCAACTACAGTACCAATATAAGCAGGGCAAGCCTGGGTATCAGCAACTTTTAATTTTAAATTACTAGCACCTTTGGATACTGATGTAGTCTCAGGTTGAGGTATACTTAACTTACCACCAGTCAAAGCCGCGACTTCCCTGGCTATCCCTACCATACACAGAGCATCGGCACGGTTAGCAGTAGCAGTAACGTCTAAAATTACATCGTCTAGACCTAATAACGGACGCACATCACTACCCAAAGGTAGATTTTCCTGGGGGAAAATATGGATTCCATCCACATCACTAGGTAAACCGAGTTCTTTTAAAGAACAAATCATACCTTGAGAAGGGACACCGCGCAACTTTGCCGGCTTAATTTTTAAATCGATATTTGGTAAATAAGTACCAGTAGTAGCCACTGGTACGTAAATACCCGCCTTGACATTAGGCGCACCACAGACAATATTTAAAGTCTCAGATGCGCCGATATCCACTTGACAAACACTTAATTTATCAGCATTGGGGTGGGGTTGACGCTCAAGCACTTTACCCACAACCACGCCATTAGCCCAAGTTTGGCGATCTTCTATCTCTTCCACTTCAAACCCAGCCATTGTCAGGGTTTGTGCTAATTCTTCTGGACTCAGTTTAATTTCTACCAGTTCCCGCAGCCAATTTAGAGAAATACGCATGGAGTGTGCTTACTTGTTGAAATATTGTCGAGTGCTGTAGAGACGGAATTAAGGTATCTCTAACAAAGAGGGAGAATACTAATATCTAGTTTTTACCTAGCCTCTTTTGCATCTTGAATCATCCTACCGAAAATTTGGGGTGAGAGCGTCCTAGTTTTATGGCGAGTTGAGCAAAGATTTTTGTTGACACTCCCCCCTGAGTTTGTTACTTGATTGATTTACAATCATAAGTATTACTAAAATCAACGTAAAATCACTGACTAAGTTGATGGTATGATTTAATCAATCAGAACCAGGACAACAGCAGGTAAAGGGTGAGGGACTAAGTGGCCAAGAAACAAACTAAATCTAAAGCTGGTAGCACTAACTTGGGCTTTGAAGAGAAATTATGGCAAGCTGCGGATAAATTGCGGGGTCACTTAGATGCTGCTGAGTATAAACACGTTGTCTTGGGTTTGATTTTCCTTAAGTACATCTCTGATGCTTTTAATGAACTCTACGATAAATTAGCACAGGATGAATACGCCGACCCGGAAGATCGGGACGAATACAAGGCGGAAAATGTATTTTATGTTCCCATACCTGCACGATGGTTACATTTCCAGGGTAACGCTAAAAACCCACTAATTGGGGAATTAATTGATCAAGGGATGGAAGCCATAGAAAAGGAAAATCCCTCTCTCAAAGGTGTATTACCCAAAGAATATGGTAAACCCTCCCTAGATAAACGATTACTGGGGGAATTAATAGATTTAATTAGCACCATTGGTTTAGGCGATGCGGAAAGTCGCTCTCAGGATATTTTAGGGAGAGTTTACGAGTATTTCTTAGGACAGTTTGCTAGTGCGGAAAAGAAAAATGGCGGACAGTTCTACACCCCGCGATGTGTGGTGCAGTTATTAGTAGAAATGCTCGAACCCTATAAAGGACGAGTTTATGATCCTTGTTGTGGTTCCGGGGGAATGTTTGTTCAATCTGAGAAGTTTGTCGAGTCTCACGGGGGTAAAGTTGGGGATATTTCTATTTATGGCCAAGAATCTAACCCCACTACCTGGAAGCTGTGCAAAATGAATTTAGCTATCCGGGGGATTGAGGGGAATATTGGCTCAGAAAATGCTGATACTTTCCGCAATGATTTACATAAGAATTTAAGAGCAGATTATATTCTAGCAAATCCTCCTTTTAATATGAGTGATTGGGGAGGGGAAAATTTACAAGAAGATGGACGCTGGATTTATGGTACTCCCTCGGTTGGTAATGCTAACTATGCTTGGATTCAACATATTATTAGTCATTTAGCGCCTGATGGTTGTGCGGGGTTTGTATTAGCTAATGGATCGATGAGTTCTCATCAATCTGGGGAAGGGGAGATCAGAGAGGCTTTAATTGCAGCTGATTTAATTGATTGTATGGTGGCACTGCCGGGGCAATTATTTTATAATACTCAAATTCCCGCTTGTTTATGGTTTTTAAGTCGCAAGAAATCCGGGGGTAAGTTCCGCAATCGCACAGGGGAGACTTTATTTATTGATGCGCGGAAGTTGGGGGTTTTAATTGACCGGGTACATCGAGATTTAACAGAACAAGAAATCCAACGCATTGCCCAAACCTATCATAATTGGCGCTGGATCGGTAAAGAAGAATATGTAGATATTCCTGGTTTTTGTAAAAGTGCGAGTTTTGAGGAAATTAAGGAACATGGTTATGTGTTAACACCGGGGCGCTATGTAGGCGCTGAGGAAGTGGAAGATGATGATGAACCGTTTGCAGACAAAATGTTACGTTTAACCGCCAAATTAGATCAACAATTTGCCGAAAGTGGGAAGTTAGAGGCGATAATTCGGGAGAATCTCCGGGGGTTAGGATATACAAGTATATGATGAGGTTTTTGTACAATTACCCACCTCTGAAAATTATCCCAGGGGTACTTACACAAAGTATGAGAAGATTATCATCAATATGACCGAAATTACAGCTAACTATGATGAAACCTGGAAAGAAGTAATAGGAGATTATTTTGATTCCTTTCTCGCCTTCTTTTATCCAGAAATAAATCAAGAAATAGATTGGACTAAAACCCCCGTTTCTCTTGATAAAGAATTAGAGCAGATTAGCGCATCTGCGGACAGTAAAACCCGCCATGCTGATAAATTATTTCAGGTGTGGTTGTTAGATAATCAAGAAGTTTGGGTATTAATTCATGTAGAAGTACAAAGTCAATATGATAAAGAATTTTCCCAACGAATGTTTATCTACAACTATCGGGCTTTTGATTTATATCAAAAACCAGTGATTAGTTTAGCTATACTCGGAGATGAAACGAAAAATTGGCAACCTAATTCTTACCGATATGGTTTAGGGAGTAGTCAACTAATCTTTAATTTTTCTAGTGTTAAGCTGCTGAATTATCAATGGGAGGAGTTAGAGCGAAGTAATAATATTTTTGCTATAGTGGTAATGGCACATTTAAAGACTAAAGCCACTAATAGCAATCTGTCAGCTAGGGAACAGTGGAAATGGAAGTTAGCTAGATTACTCTATGAAAGAGGTTATAACCGTAAAGAGATTGTGGATTTGTATAAGGTCATTGATTTAATGATGGCTTTATCTGGAGATTTGCAATTAAGTTTTGAGGAAAAATTAACTAATTATCAGGAGAACCTAAAAATGCCATTGTTAACCAACATTGAACAACGCGCTATAGAAAAAACCACCAAGAAAACTCTGAAACAAAATATTTCTGATTTACTGATGAGCCGTTTTGGTAATTTACCCGAAGATGTAATAGAAGATATTGGCAAAATTCAGGATATAAATATTTTGAAACAACTTCTCATATCAACAATTAATGTTAGTTCTTTAGAAGAATTTGCACTAATTGTTAACTCTCATTTACCAGCAGCAGATTAATAGATGTAGGTTGGGTTAAGCGACAGCGCAACCCAACACTTGATAATATAGTTTACATAAGCTCATTGATTTAATGATGGCTTTATCTGGAGATTTGCAATTAAGTTTTGAGGAAAAATTAACTAATTATCAGGAGAACCTAAAAATGCCATTGTTAACCAACATTGAACAACGGACTATAGAAAAAACTCTGAAACAAAATATTATCAAACTGCTACAAGTGCAGTTTGGTGACATTCCAGAGAATCTGGTTGCAAGCGTTAATAAAATTGATGATACATCTTTTTTAGAAGAAGTATTTGTATCAACAATTAGGGTTAATTCTTTAGAATAATTTGCACAGCTTGTTAACTCTCATTTACCGACTAGTGAACATTTGGAAGCTGACTTAGAAGTGGTAAATGTGCAATTTGAGAAGTAGTGATGAGCTAAATTATGGCAGGGTTTAATAAATTGCTATATTTGGAGAGGGAGATTAAAAAGAATTTATGGGGAGTGGGGTATGGGTATTAAACCTGTGGACTGGAAAATTTATACTATAGATGATTTAAAAGCAAATAGTAATAATGCTATTGCCATAGGTCCTTTCGGTTCTCGGATGAAAAGTGACTGCTACGTTGCAAGCGGTGTTCCAGTCATCAGAGGAAATAATATTTCTAATACCAAAAGTTTTACAGGTGATTTTGTATTTATTACTGAACAAAAAGCAAACGAATTATATTCATCTAATGTCGTAGAAAATGACCTCGTGTTTCCCCATAGAGGCGCAATTGGTGAAGTAGGAATAGTACCTCAAAATGAGGCGAAAAGATTCGTCATTTCTAGCAGTTTAATGAAACTCACCTGTAATCAGTCTTTCGTTACACCACTTTTTTTATTTTACTTTTTCAGAACTCCACAAGGAAAATATGAACTGCTAAAAAATGTTTCAACGGTAGGAACTCCAGGGATTGCTACTCCATTAACTTCATTAAAGTCTATTACTGTTCCCCTTCCCCCCCTACCAGAACAAAAAGCGATCGCACACATTCTGGGTACACTAGATGATAAAATCGAACTGAACAAACAGATGAACGAAACCCTAGAAGCCATAGCTAGGGCAATTTTTAAGTCATGGTTTGTGAACTTTGACCCAGTACGCGCCAAGATGGAAGGGAAACAACCCCCAGGTATGGACGCAGTAACGGCGGATTTATTCCCTGATGAGTTTGAAGAGTCTTCTTTGGGTTTAATTCCCAAGGGGTGGAGGGTTGGGACAATTGAAACTGAATGTAAATTAATTATGGGACAATCACCCAAATCTGAATTTTACAATACAACTGGTGATGGATTACCATTTCATCAAGGAGTTACTAATTTTGGAGTACGTTTTCCTACCCACAAAATTTTCTGTAGTCTTTCTCAAAGAATCGCAAATTTAGGAGATATCCTTTTTAGTGTTCGCGCTCCTGTTGGTCGAATAAATATTGCTAATGAAAATCTTATTATAGGTCGTGGTCTTGCAGCAATTAGGCATAATCAAGACTTTCAATCTTTTCTTTTATATCATTTGACTCATACATTTAAAGAAGAAGATTGTATAGGTACTGGTACAATATTTGCATCTGTTACCAGAAAAGAGTTACAGGAAATAAAGTTAATTGCTCCTACAGATTTAATTGTTAAAGTATTTGATGCACAGATTAAAAGTATAGATAATATAATTGCTAAAAATGAACAACAATCTCATACACTCGCCACTATCCGAGACAGCCTATTACCCAAATTGATGTCAGGAGAAGTCCGGGTTAAAGAAGCAGAAAAAATAATTAATAACAATATCCAATGAGAGTGTACCTTGATACCTGCGGTTACAATCGCCCATTTGATGAGCAAACACAAGCAGTATTGATGATCTTACAAAAGGTAGAACATGAAAATCCAAACCCCTAAAGACCAAAAACTACTGCAAGAAGTATGAATGATATTAACTAATCATTTAAAACCGAGTGAATTACTAAGATTTATAGTTGAAATTTTCAATGCTTCCCCAAAAATTAAAAACTGCTACTCATAGAAGAGGATTATATGAAAAAATTTACTGAATCTACCGTTGAACAAGCCACCATTGACTGGTTATCAGAACTTGGTTACACCTACTTAAACGGTGCGGAAATCGCCCCTGGCGCAACCCAGAGCGATCGCCCAGAATATGATGATGTTATCCTGATTAACCGCTTACAAAATGCCTTACAAACCATAAACCCCCATATTCCCTTTGACGCTATCCAAGACGCAATCAAAAAAATCACCCGGTGCGAAACACCAATACTTAATGAAAATAACCGCCGGTTTCATCGATATCTCACAGATGGGGTAGATGTTGAATATCAACAAGGGGGACGGACTCAACACAAAAAAGTTAAAATCATTGATTTTGAACAAACTAATCAGAATGATTGGTTAGTAGTTAATCAATTTCGGGTTCAAGAAACAGGTAAAACGGCGCGTACCCCCGATGTGGTAATTTTTATCAACGGTTTACCCATCGCCGTGATGGAACTCAAAAACCCGACCGATGAAAACGCTACTTTAAGAGGTGCATTTAACCAACTGCAAACCTATAAACATGATATCCCCTGTTTATTTCCCTATAACGAAATTCTCGTAATTTCCGATGGTACTTACGCTAAAGTGGGAACATTAACCGCAAATTGGGAGCGGTTTATGCCTTGGCGTTCCATAGATGGGGAAAATATTGTCACAAAACAAGAAGCAGAATTAGAAACTATTATTAAAGGTATTTTTAATCATACTACTATATTAGATATTATCCAATACTTTATTGTTTTTGAAGTCAACGAAGATAAGATTATTAAAAAAATGGCTGGGTATCACCAATACCACGCCGTAAATAAAGCCATTACTGCAACTATCGCCGCTACTCGCCCAGATGGAGATAGAAAAGTGGGGGTAGTTTGGCATACCCAAGGGAGCGGTAAAAGTCTCACCATGGCTTTTTATAGTGGGAAGTTGATTCAACAACCAGAAATGGAAAATCCCACCTTAGTTATTTTAACTGATAGAAATGATTTAGATGACCAATTATTTACTACTTTCTCATCCTGTATTGATTTATTCCGCCAAACACCCAAACAAGCAGCAAATAGAGAAAGTTTAACAGAACTATTAAAAGTAGCAGCGGGGGGAATTATATTTACTACTATCCAAAAGTTTGCCCCAGAAACAGGTAATGAGTACCCGGAACTTTCCCCCCGGCGCAATATTGTTTTAATTGCTGATGAGGCCCATAGGAGCCAATACGGATTAAAAGCTAAAGTAGTGGTTAAATCTGCCAAAAAGGACTCTAATCAAGTCTCCTATCTCGTACCTAAAGGAAAATCTCAACTGAAAGTTGCTGATTCTTCTAGCACTTACAATACTCAAGGGAAAAGACAAATACAGGAAATCAACTCAGAAGCTGCTGATATTAAATACGGTTATGCCAAATATTTAAGAGATGCTATACCTAACGCGGCTTTTGTAGGTTTTACGGGTACACCCATTGCCCAAACTGATAAAAATACCACTGCTTTATTTGGTAATTATATAGATATTTACGACATTCAACGGGCTGTGGAAGATGAGGCCACAGTCAAAATTTATTATGAGGGACGATTAGCAAAATTAAATTTAGAACCTTCAGAACTCCCTAAAATTGACTCGGATTTTGAGGAAGTTACAGAAGATGAAGAACTCATCACTAAAGAAAAACTCAAAAGTAAATGGGCGAGATTAGAGGCTTTAGTGGGTGCTGAAAAACGTATTAATCAAATTGCTCAAGATATCATCACACATTTTGAGAATCGCACCGCAGCACCAGAACTCAGGGAGGGTAAGGGGATGATTGTTTGTATGAGTCGCCGTATTTGTGTAGACTTGTACAACGCTATGATTCAACTAAAACCAGAATGGCACAGTGAAGATGATCGCCAAGGGGTGTTAAAGGTTATTATGACTGGTTCTGCTGCAGATGACCAGAAAATGCAGCCCCACATCCGCAGTAAAAAAGCCCGCAAAGACTTAGCCAAACGCTTCAAAAAAGCCGATGATGCTTTTAAATTAGTAATTGTCCGGGATATGTGGTTAACTGGTTTTGATGCACCTTGTTTACATACTCTCTATGTGGATAAACCCATGCAGGGACACAATTTAATGCAGGCTATAGCCAGGGTAAATCGTGTCTTTGAAGATAAACCAGGGGGGTTAGTGGTTGATTACCTGGGTATTGCAGAACAACTCAAAGACGCGCTCAGGGATTACACTGAAAGGGATAGAGGCGAAACAGCAATCGATACCAGTATCGCCTTAGCTGTGATGCAGGAAAAATGGGCAACTGTCAAAGCCATGTATGAGGGTTTTGATTACCAGAAGTTCTTTACAGGTAAACCCACAGAACGAGTATCGATGATTCCCGCCGCCCTGAATCATATTCTGGGATTGGAAGAGGGTAAACAAGGTTACATTAAGGCTGTGAGTGAGTTATCTAAGGCCTTTGCCTTGGTGAGCAGTACGGATGAGGCGATCGCAATTCGGGATGAGGTGGGATTTTTTCAAGCTATCAAAGCAGCTATGATTAAGTATACCACAGTTAAAGGGAAAAGTCCAGAAGATATAGATGCGGCGGTGCGTCAAATTGTCTCCAAAGCGATCGCCAGTGACCAAGTAATAGATATTTTTACATCGACTGGATTAAATCAGGTAAATATCAGCATTTTCTCTGATGAATTTCTCGAAGAAGTGCGGGGTTTACCCCACAAAAACCTGGCGGTAGAAACTTTACAAAAGTTAATTAATGAGCAAATTAAAATCAGTTCTCGTAAAAATCTGATTAAATCTCGTTCTTTCCGAGAAATGTTAGAAAATACCATCAAAAAATATCAAAATCGTGCCATTGAAACCGCCCAAGTCATCCATGAACTGATTTTACTAGCAAAAGCCATGAAGGATGCACAAAAACAGGGTCAAGACTTGGGATTAACTGAGGATGAAATAGCTTTTTATGATGCGTTGGAAGTCAATGACAGTGCGGTGATGATTTTAGGAGATCATACCCTCAAAGCGATCGCCCGGGATTTAGTTAAAGCCATTCGTGCTAATTTAACCATTGATTGGACAGTTAAGGAAAATGTGCAGGCTAATTTACGAGTAAAGATTAAAAGATTACTCAAAAAGTATGGCTATCCACCAGACAAACAAGCAAAAGCCACCGCCACAGTGTTAGAACAAGCCGAGTTACTTTATCAATCTTAGGGTATAATTGGCTCAAAAATGCGAACAATAGCCGAAATTAACGAAAAAATCAGCCGCCAAAGTGCAGTAGTATTGACTGTAGAAGAACTAAAAGCACGAGTTGCTGAAGTTGGTATCACTCAAGTAGCCAAAGAAGTTGATGTCATTACCACCGGTACATTTGAGCCGATGGAGTCCAGTGGTGCGATTATTAACCTGGGACAAACTGACCCCCCGATAAAAATTCGCCGCTGTTGGATAGATGGCGTACCAGCCTACGCAGGGTTTGGGGCGGTAGATTTATACTTGGGTGCTAGTTGTCCCGTAGATACCATGGATGGGGAAGAAGTCCGAGAACATGGTGGTGGTCATGTGATGGAAAATTTGATCGCTGGGAAACCTGTACAGATCAGAGCCTTGGGACAAGTAACAGATTGTTACCCCAGGGCGAGCTTTGAAACTACCATTACCCGTGACACCATCAATCAGTTCTATTTATTTAATCCGCGCAATCTTTACCAAAACTTTATTGTTGGCGTTAATGGGGGCGATCGCCCACTATTTACTTATCTAGGTCCTTTACAACCGAGTTTAGGAAATGCGGTTTACTCTAACCCCGGTGCAATTTCTCCCTTACTCAACGACCCAGATTTACAACTAGTTGGCATTGGTACGAGGATATTCTTAGGTGGTGGTATTGGCTATGTTGCATGGGAAGGAACTCAACACTTCCCCTTACAAAAACGCCTACCCAATCATACACCCATTGGACCGGCGGCCACTGTAGCCTTAATCGGCGATGCTAAACAAATGAATCCCCATTGGGTGCGGGGTTGTTACTTTAAAAGCTATGGTCCTTCATTAATGTTGGGTGTAGGTGTTCCCCTCCCGGTATTAAATGAAGAGGTAGTTAAATATTGTGCCGTCCAGGATAAAGACTTAGTAGCGCCCATCGTGGATTTTTCCATTCCTCGGCGAGTTCGTCCTACCTTTGGACTGGTGAGTTACGCTCAACTCAAGTCAGGGCGGATCACCATTGACGGTAAAAATGTCAGGGTTGCTCCCCTAGCTAGTATATTATTTTCCAGGGCGATCGCCACGGAATTAAAACAATGGATTTGTGCGGGTAATTTTACCCTCACAGAACCAGTGGCTCAAATTCCCATGGATAGATCATTTTTACCCCAAGATCGCTGGACAGATTTTTAGCATGGGGAAGGGGGAAGTGTTCATCTTCCCCCTTCTCCCCGTCTTTACGACTCGTGATACTTATGAGTAAGAGTTTCTAAGGAGGGGATATCAGCGAATTGCCAAATTTACTTGACATGAAAACCCTAGAATATCACTCCTGAACTGGTTTCGCCCGTTTAATGGGCTTAGGAGCGGGCGCTTTCGGTATCGGTTTAGATACCGCCAATGGTTCGCCGGCTGTTTTCTTGATTGGTTTTGGGGTTTCCCCATTACGTCTAGGGGGAAATGGCTTTCTCGCACCACCACGAGCACGGGGACTAGCTTTAAAGGGCGGTTTGCGTTTTTTGGGTAGATCCGCGATCGCCTTAGCTTTTTCTACTACCAATACGTCACCTTCCCGCTTGGCTTGAAAGTCCCAGAACTTGCTCACAGCTTTGGTGGTCAACACACCCCGCAGTTTCAACTTAAAATATTTGGGTTTATCACCAGTTTTCCGGGGAGCTTGCTTAATTTTGACCACTAAACTTTTAGCGTCAAAAGACTGGTAAACTACCTCACCACGCACGGAAAAAGTACCATCAGCTATTTCGGAGGAAGATAGCACTTCACTTGTAGATTCTTCTTGGTTTTTGGGTAGCTCATCATCGGTTTTGTGTAAATCTTGGATGACGGAATCTTGCTTGTCCTGTTCTGTGGGCTGTTTAGCCAAATTTTCTGGATCCCAAACCCCCACAATTTGCAGGTGTAATGTGTCGTTTTCTTGGCGGGTGCGTGGGTAAACTACCCACAAATGATCTTTCTCTAAATCTAGGTGATTTTTGACTAAGCTCATAATCCGTCCCAGGAGAACAGCGTTGAGTTGCACACCATCTGTGGTGGTGAGGGTACCTTGAGTAAATTGTTCGCTGCTAGCAAGGTAACGACCCCGGACTAACCCGATGGCTCGGTATTGCATTGTTTCACTGGGTGGTGGGATTGGTTGCACCCGATGAAACTCAGTTTCATTTGAGCTGGTGTCACTAGGCTGAAAGTGGGAATTTTCCAGGTCAGAGTCCTGGACTGCTACTGTATGACCATTAGCAGCTTGATGGTTGGTAGAAATGTTAGAAGATTCAGGTGAGGGCATCAGGTGGGAATTCATAAAAACTCCTTGCGGCGGAGACACATCCCAATTATGGGATTTAACGAAGGCAACTAAAAACAGGGTTTGTGCGGTTAATGAAAATATATTAGCTGTTCACAAACCTACACCAGGGCGAGCCATACAATGGGAAGGAAGCTACATTAATGTATTAACACAAATGTAACTGGGAGCCTTTACACTGGTTTGGGAAGCATATCATAAGTAAATTTCTGACGGATCCTCCTAAAGTCATCACTTTCTTTAGCAATGTGAATAGTTAATTGTTATAAAATTCACAGGCCATTGGCGGTATTCCGCAAGCTTTTGGAAATTTTTCGCCTTGTGATTTATGTAAATGATCATGTCGTTTGAATCTTGGAGTAAAACTAAACCGTGTCTCAACCGCGCAATACTTGGAAAATTAAGATTGTTTTAGCCTTGGGAACTATTTCTTTTCTAGGTGCTTCCCTAATTCCGATTATTGGATCCTTCAAAAATCCCGCGCCCTCAACTGAAAATACCCCTGTCAGCACAGCCTCATCTGAGCAATTATCACAGTTGCAAGACCAAGCAAAAAGTTATGAGTTGGTTTTACAACGGGAGCCAGAAAATCAAACTGCGCTCAATGGTTTATTGCAGGTGAGGCTACAACTTCTGGCTTTAAATCAAGGTGATATTAAAGCAGTCATTGAACCTCTAGAAAAACTCACTCAACTTAATCCAGAACGGTCTCAATATGGGGTGCTATTAGCCCAAGCCAAGGAGCAAATAGGCGACCAGGAAGGATCAGCCCAAGCTTACCGCTCAGTTTTAACCACTAACCCCGGTGAGTTGAACGCTTTACGGGGTTTGGTGGCTCTGTTGCTCAAACAGCAACGTCCTGATGAGGCTGTGAGTTTGCTCGAAGATACTCTTTCTGGGAAGACAACCCAAACGGGAAGTTTGGATAGGGCGGCTGTACAGGTGCTATTAGGTACTGTTCACGTTTCCCAGAAACGCTATGGGGAAGCTACCTCTATCTATGATCAAGCAATTAACAATGATCCTCAAGATTTTCGTCCCGTTTTAGCAAAAGCATTGCTCCTCAGAGAACAGGGTAAAGTAGATGAAGCTCAACCTTTATTTGATAACGCCCTGGCTTTAGCACCTGCTCAGTACAAAGATCAAGTTAATAGGGCTATGGCTCCCCCCACTTCTGCGCCTACTCCATCGCCCACAAAACCTGGAGAGTAACTATATTTACAGTCCATTTATAGCAGCCAGGATGCCAAAAATCAGAAATAGACATCCGCCAGTAAAAGTGAGTTGACGTTCCGAAATACGCCCGGCAATCAGTTTACCTCCAATCACGGCGATCGCAGTACAAATTATATGCCCTAACACTGCACCCGCAGCTACTCCCACAGGGTTATATCTGGCTGCTAGGGCAATTGTGGCTATTTGGGTGCGATCGCCCCATTCTGCTATAAATGTCAGGGTGAAGGCTTCTATGAAAATTGCTAAGGGGGTTTTTGACTTTCTTTGTAAATCTGCTTTATATACTGCCTCTTTGGCCTCATTGATTACTTCTATCTCCGAGCCTGACTCAGGCATTTTACTAGCTTCATAGAGCAGTTTGATCCCAAATCCTAGAAATAATAGTATTTCCGCATACTTCAGGTAAATTTCTGGTAAGAAAGATACAAACCTGCCGAATATTACAGACAAAATTGTCATGGCGGCTAGTGCGCCGCCTACACCGATTAATACCAGCTTACGCGAGTATTTCATCGCTAAAATTACGCCTATAAAAAATGTTTTATCCCCTAACTCGGAAACTGTAATTAGTAACAAACCTGCTGTAAATGCTGTTAACACTCTATTTAACTCCTGAAGGATTTTTTACCTGTGTGGAGCTTCAATGAGAGTGGCAAAACTTCACTGAGAGCTACACACAATTTTTTGTGTAAACTCAGTGAAGGTCTCGCTGCCAAATCAAATATTTATCATATTATCATTTGTCATCTGAACCAGGTTCATCACCAGTATGTTGACTCAGATGTTTAAAATAAAGTCACTTTATTTTAAAGCTACTCCCCTTCTGTATGGACTTAATTATACACCTATTCATGTTATGAGTCAAGCAATATTTATTCTTGCTTAACTCCAGTTTTTCAGAGTCAATAGCTACTATTTAGCACTGCTAACTGGTTCTGGCATAGCTGAAGAGTGATGTTCTGCTATGAGCCATTGATTGCCGACTTTATTATAGACAAAGGTGTATCTGGCTGGAACTTCCTGAGTCTGACCATTAGTGGTAAGTCTAAAGGTATATATTCCTGAATCAATAGCTACACCACAATACAGGCGAATACTGCGGTAATTAATTGTGCCTACGGGCTTGTTTTGTAAGAAAGTTACAAAATAGTCGTGAATTTCTTTATGATTTCGTCGCACTTTGTTAGAAACTGTAGGCAACAAAATAGCATTTCTGGCATAGTTGAGAGTGACTTTATTTGGGTCACCTGTCTGTAAAGACCGGTTCCATCGGTCAAACAGTTGGGCAATTTGTGGTCTAGTTACCTCGGGACATTGAGTTTGGGCTTGTACAGGAGCCGTTGGTAGAACCGTTGTACTAGCAAGTGCTACAGTAAAAATTGATGCTAGTGCAGAGCGAAAAAATTTTTTTAGCATAAATTTTGTTTGGATCTTGACGGGACGGTGAACCGTGAATACTTCCTCTTGTGACAAGGAGCGGTTTAAGAGTGAATATGATAGCGGTGTATGCTTCCCATTAGTTTGAGGTGATCAGCGTGAATATTACCAGATAAACGGGAATTCTAGAATAATAAACTATTAATAGTAAAATAACTAATTATTTCTTAATAATACTACAATTTAGTATTCACACTCCCCGGTTTGCTGAACCGGGGAAGCTTAACCTCAAAAGGTCTTTTACCAGGTTTTGTCAAACTAGTAATGAGGTTTCGAGTGCGAAAACTTGCTAATATTTGCGCTCCTTTGGCTCAAACATATTAATCACTACTGGGCGATATTGAATATCAATACCCGATGGAGAATAATAAGCCATGGTGTGTTGCAGAAAGTTGACATCATCCCGCTGGGGATAGTCTTCGCGGAAATGTGCACCGCGACTTTCTTGGCGATTTATAGCTGAGGCTAAAATTGTTTTTCCTACTACTATTAAACTTTTTAGTTCTAAGGCTTCTACTAGTTCTGTATTCCAGCAAGTACCCCGATCATCTAAATAAATCTCAGAATACTGCTGTTGCAATTGTGTTATTTTATCCCAACCGTCACCCATTAATTCGGCGGTGCGAAACACACCACAATGCTCAGTCATGCAATCCTGGAAAGCCTGACGCACTTGGTTAATTCGATATTTTCCCGGTTGTTCTATTAAGGTTTGTATTTCTGCGTGAGCTTGTTGAATATAACTTTGCTCATCTACAGTCGGTAACCGCCGTTTCTGGACATATTCAGCGATCGCCGCCCCAGTACGCTTACCATAAACTACACATTCTAGCAGCGAGTTACTACCCAGACGGTTAGCACCATGGACAGATACACAAGCCGTTTCACCAGCAGCAAAAAATCCTTCTACTAAATGATCACCACTGCTGCGGACTTGACCATCTGTATTCACAGGGATACCACCCATACAATAGTGATTAGTGGGACGAATGGGTATAGGTTGAGTTACAGCATCCACACCTACTAAACGGTGTGCTTCTTCCCAACAGAAGGGGACACGACTCATAATTTTTTCTTTACCCATGTGTCGCAGGTCAAGATAAATAAACGGACCACCCGCACTACCATCAGGATGAATACCACGACCGGCGCGAATTTCATAGGCGATCGCCCGTGAGGTAATATCACGGGGGGCTAGTTCCATGCGACTAGGTGCGTAATTTTTCATAAAGCGATCGCCATCACTATTAATCAAATAAGCCCCTTCCCCCCGCACAGCTTCAGAAATCAGTACCCCTACCGGATACAAACCAGTGGGATGAAATTGCACAAATTCCATATCTTCCAAAGGTAACCCCGCCAAAGCAGTCATAGCCAAACCGTCACCCGTAGAAGCATAATCATTAGAAGTGGTATTATAAACGCGACCATAACCACCAGTCGCAAACATTACCGCCTTAGCTCGTAATACTTCTATATGTCCATCGAGCAAGTGAAACATCACCACACCCTTAACCTCACCTGATTCTAAAATCAGGCGCATCACATACCACTCTTGATAAACTTGCACACCATAACGCCGCAAATTGTTCACCAACTCATGGAGAATCGCGTGACCAGTTTTATCTGCAGCGTAACAAGTGCGATTATGGGAATGTCCCCCAAAAGCCCGTTGAGCAATCCTACCATCAGGTAACCGCGAGAACAAAACACCCATGTGTTCCAAGTCAATCACCACATCTGGCGCTTCTTGGGCGAGAATTGCTACCGCGTCTTGGTCTGCTAAATAGTCAGACCCCTTGACAGTATCAAAAGCGTGTGCTTCCCAACTATCTCCTGAATCAACATTTTTGAGTGAAGCCGCCATTCCCCCTTGAGCTGCTACCGAGTGGGAACGTATCGGGTGAGTTTTAGCCACCAGAGCCACATTTAAACTAGGGTCAGTACGGGCAATTTCCACCGCAGCACGACATCCGGCTAATCCGCCACCGACTATAATCACATCATGTTCGAGCATAATTAACCCTTTGTGCAATCACCTGTTGTTCTATGTTAGTAGAGCAATTCATTTCCCTATTTCACTCAGCAAAAGTGAGGTGAGTAGTAGCCTAGTTGACAATTAAATAGACAAACCTATACACTTATCTACAAACCTATAAGTGTATTTATGTTTAAACCTCATGAGTTTGCAAAGAAAATTGGGATGTCAGTCAAGACATTACACAGTGTTGAGGTCGAGCAATGCTTTTATCCATTAAAACAAAGTTGAAACTGAGTAAAGCCCAAGAAATAATAATGAATAAACACGCAGGTATTGCCAGGTTTACTTATAACTGGGGTTTAGCGACTTGGAATAATCTTTATAAAGATGGATTAAAGCCCAACAAATATATTCTGAAAAAATTCTTTAATAATCATGTTAAACCTGAGTTTGAGTGGATTAAAGAAAAGGGTATTTGTCAGAAAATAACTCAATATGCTTTTGACCATCTAGGCGATTCTTTTTCTAGATTATTTAGCGGTAAAGGTGGATATCCTAAGTTTAAAAAGAAAGGACATCGCGACGCGTTTACCATTGATGCTGGAGGTAAGCCGATTCCAGTAGGTGGCAAATCAATAAAGCTACCGACGAT
>NZ_JAQMTM010000084.1:0-6778 GCF_028331085.1 Anabaena sp. CS-542/02 | reverse complement strand
TTGTCAGCTTCTCTCCTAAAGTATCAGTGAGTTTTTCACCTAGATGTTGTGGCGAAAATACTGTTGTCATTATCTAACCTCCAAAACGGCATTAGTCTGAATGACTAATAAAAACTCGGTGAATAGTAAATGCCTGATTTAATTTAATCACCACTTATGTATTGATAATGCAAAATTAACCATAAAATACACAGATTAAACATAGGAATGAGGTGTTGAGAGGTAGTTATGCGTACTGTCTAGAGAATTTTTATCCAATTTAGTTGCAACTACTGTTTTATTTAGGCATAATTTTTGTAGCAGGTTTATAGTAGTTATGTCATGCCAATCTGCCAAAACTTGATTGAAGAATTCGATTTTTATTTTTATACAAATATTTATCCATACACTAATATTGTTTATACAAAAATCGATTGAGTATATGAATTTTTATAGGGAAATTGCAGATAATTTCACTACATTCTTTGTCGAATATATCTATTCTTTTCTCGTGACTGCGCTAAATTGGCAAATAACTGGATATGTTGAGGCAATATTTGTGAAAGCATTTTTAATGACAGCGGTCAGTAATCCTAAACTTTTGCAATTAGAAGAAGTTATAAAACCTACCTAACCTTTATTCTTGGGAAAACTGCCAGATTAGATAATCCTAATTTGGGGTTACAATTAATCCTCACTCCTATGTTGCAAAATTCGCAGAAAAGCCTGGAGCATCATCGAGAAATTCTGCAGCGGTCTCCTAGCAAAGACACCTTAGTCATAGATTTTGTCTGGGGGAAGCAGCTCAGGCTTATCAACTTCTAAAAATTTGCTTCTATGACTTCTATGAAGAGTCAGGTTATCCTGCTGATGAGTCATGAGTCAGTTTAAGGCTTTTGTGGAATTTTTTTTAACCGTATTCGCCCTTAGGCTTTCCCTCCAGGTAGAGGCGCGAAGGTAAAATGGGGCTTTGCGGAATCATAATATAAAATGCCAAAATGACCTTCTTTTTTCTTTGCACCTTTGCGCCTGACTAGCAGCCAAAGTCTGCCTTGGGGGGCGAAACTAATTTATACTTTCACTCAGTACCGCCTAAGATTGTAGTTATATCTGCGTTATGATTCGTGATGCTAGGGGCGAATATTATAGATATAACTTTTCAATGAAAGTTCTCTTGATATCTATCTAAATGATTATCTACAGAAACTAATAATTACTTCTATCTTTTCTATAGTTACACATCTAAATAAATAAAAATAAATCAACTTAAATCACTAGTCTTTATTAATTTTTTATAGTATTATTGTAATTAAATCAGTACCTATTGAAAAAGGTAAAAACATGGTTATTAATGACTTAGATTATTGTGAAACAACAGAAGACAGTATTATTGGTGGGTTAGATGCTATTACAGATATTCAAACATATGTCGCCCCGGGATATGCGGAAATAACCACAGCAGCCTCCGCAGTTGGAGATGAGTCCAACACTTTTACCCAAGCTCAAAGTATTGTAGATGATAGTGGTCGGACAAGAATTAGTAAGGCTATGGGAGAAGCTTTTGCCACAGCTAGGGATAAGAACGGGTTTATGTTGTCCTACCAAAAAAACATAGCGATTTTAATCAGACATAATTCCTAAAAATATCTAGATTGGTAAGCTTTTAACTCCAAATAAACTTTTTACAGCGCTTTTCATCTGAGTTAGGTACAAAAGGGCGCGATGCCCACCCCACAAGATTTATGATATTAACGTGTGTACTCTATTCACTTGGAAAGTGCTGTAACTGTCTATTTTTTATTTTTTTTATTTGCAATTTCTGGTAATACCCCACAGAGTGGGGTACTACTTGTTAAAAGACTTTATATGGAAAATCCCACGCATCATAAGCATGGGATAACTAGCATTTATCTGAGAGGATGTTTGATAAGTTTTATAAGGTGATTTTAGACACTTCTTGATACCCCCTAACCCCCCTTAAAAAGGGGGGAACTAGAGTCAAAGTCCCCCTTCTCAAGGGGGATTTAGGGGGATCTAAAAATATTAGATACACTAATCATGACTTGACAAACATCCTCTGAAAAATTATCTCTGTTTCTACTTGATTTTGTTCACCGCACTAATCTAACTTGAGCCGATGTTGCAGAACTACTAGAACTGCTACCAGCAGAAACTTTTACCGCAGTGGTTTGAACAACTTCACTTTCACTATTGGGCGACGCTGAAACCACACTTTTAGCCTCACCAATAATCTGTCCATCCGGTGAGACTATACGTTTGACTATAACTTGATAACGAGGCATAATCTGATTATCTACTCTGAGTAAATAAATGAGTAAAGACCACAGAAGCAGAAGAGGTGCAAACTAACTTCCATATTTATTGGTAATTCGTTAATTGCTCCTGCTTCTGCGGTCAAATTCTGTCAAAGAAATAATCTATATCTTTGATAATTTGGACTTAGTACTTCTTCTTAGGTTCTCTGAGAGCTGCTGCGGTTGAACGGGAAGCAGCATTAGAGGAAATACCTTCATGTACTTCTGCAAAAGTGATAGTTTCAGCATCGGTGTTGTGACCATATGCTTGAGCTACTGCTTGAGCATCACCAAAGTTACCGTGAATATCAACTTGTACGTCAAGTTTCTTACGAATATCAACATTTACTTTACTGTCAATTTTTTCCAACTTATTGTTGTAGATGTGGAAACCGCCATTACCACCAACAACAGCAGAACCGTCAACAGCTTCTAAAATATTTAAGTCAGAAATAATCATGAGCCTTTCCTAGAATTTTTTCGCTGGGTTGAGAATTGTTTTGTATAACCAAGTTCCGCTTGGCTATATTTAGAATATAGCTAATATTTTCCATAAAAAGAATAGCTTTTTATTTTATTTCTGCTAAAAATAATTCATTTAATTATTAACTGTAACTCAATTGATAGCTAGAATCAACTCTTGCCTATATGCTAATTCCATTGTGGAATAAACACTCATATAATCCCGATGAGTTATCTTTAAAAATCAAATATATAAAGCCTTTTTCAGGCTAATAAAGTACACATCAATTGCCTATTCCCTATTCCCTGTTCCCTGAAACTAAACAACTTTGTACCTCACGAGCATGGGAAATGCTATAGACTTATTTATGAATGGTATTGATAATGGAAGTATTGGGTTTGAAACTGTCTGTGATATCCATTGAAATAGGAACATTAAATCAATCAATAAAAAATCGCTGGAATGCTTTTTAAACAATTCCAGCGACCTTCTCACTACCTGATTTCAATTGCAGAAATACAGGGAAACTAACTAAATTCGGTTGTAAGTATTCTCATATATAGCATCAACGTAATAATCGCTGAGAGCCCCTGAGAACATGAATGGATTCTGTTGGTCTTTAGTTAAGGCGATAACTAAGCCTAATACTTATACCCATCATCTTTGCAGATTGTCACATATAATACTCCATTGTCTTTCTTTTTACCCTTTTCATCACATTTTTCATAGCATACTGTCTCACATGGATCATAAGACTTGGTTGGTTCATCATATTTGGGATTTTTACCATACTTGGTTGGCTGATATTCGGGCTTTTTACCATATTCATCCTTGTAGCCACAACCACCAATTACATCTTCTGCGTTAACTGTTTCTAAGATATTTAAATCGGAAATAATCATCGATATTCTCCCACGAGTTCTTGTTTGATACATAACCGATTTATTGCCTTCGGTTATGTTTCTAATATAGCGGATTAACCAGATAATCTAATAACTCATGCAATGCTATTTCATGAACTAAATTTATCTTATTATTCCTATTAATTAACTATTCACAGCAATGGGTAACTGAGAACCCCGACTTCTATAATCACCTGTTATCAAGTCAGAAGATTGTGCCAGAAGTCGGGGATATTTAGGGAATTAAAATGATAGGACATTACCCGCTCTTCTTGCTAAGGAGCGGGGCTAGGGGTGAGATAAATCAAATATTTTACCAATGAAAAATTAAGGATATTTCAGATTCCCAATCAGCAACGCCCATAAATTAAGACTGTTTGAGTAATTCTTTCTGAGGCTGTAAGCTCTGGGAATCCAGATGAGTAATTATTTGCATACACTCCAGTTGTTGTTTTAACCAACCATTGAATAATTCTGTAATAATTTTTTCGCGTAACTGCTCATCTAATTGGGGTTGACTAATTTCTTCTACCCAAATTAAATACACTCCTTTTACAGTCCCAATGGGCTTAATCACCTGTGGTGGAGTTGCAGCAAATACAGATGCAGCAATCTCCGGGCGAAAATCTTTGCGGTGTCGCCTTCCTCGGTACCCATAAGTACTGCGAAGCTCTGGCTCTGAGATATATAGGCGAGCAATTTCTGGAAAGCTGATTTCTCCCTCTTCCAGCGCATAAAACATTTCTAACGCCAAGTCTTTATCATCAAAAATGATTTCATAGGTAATGGCCACTACATAATCTAGTTGGTGTTGATAAAAGAACTGTTCAACTTGAGAACTAAATAGATGATCTGCTACCTTCTGAGCCAGGATTTTGTTATATAGTGATTCTTCAAACTCATTCACAGAAAGATGGTGTTTCTCTAGCCATGTCAATGTATCTTGAGCTTTGACAAGCTTATTTGCTAAACGGAGATTATCCCCTTGTTGCTGAACTTCTTCGGGTGTCACAGTGATTTGTGCTTTTTGAGCAACCTCCTGAATGATTTTTTGAGAGGCGATCGCCTCTACCAGACCAGGAACTTGAGACGATAATTTGAGTCTGTGAATAATATCTGCGGTGGAAATATTGATAATTTGAGGCATGACACAATCCCCGAAGTAAACTATTAAAGCTCTAAACCATTTTTGTGTAACTTCTTGAACGGATCTAAAACAAAATCAATCACCCGGCGCTGACGTATAATAACTTCAGCATTTGCTGTTTGACCCGGTGTTAATGGAATACGTTCTCCGTCCCTTTCGATATAGTTCTGTTCTAAAGTGATTTCTAACTCATAGGTTTCTATATTTCCTGCGGCAGTTTGAGTCATTTTAGAATTGGGAGAAATCCGAGAAACTTGACCTTGGATGATGCCATATTCCTGGAATGAATAGGCATCAAACTTGATTTTGACTGGCATTCCCACATTTAAGAAGCCACTATCTTGGACTGGCATATGAGCTTTGAGGATGATGGCAGTATTTTCAGGGGCAATGTCAGCAATTCTCTGACCAACTTGTACTACCTCCCCTGGCTTAGAGACTGGTAACTCAAAAATTACCCCATCCACAGGCGATCGCACCACTCGTTGCTGCATTTGTAGATTCAAGGACTTAATTTTGCTGTTAGTTTGAGTAATTTCCAATTGTAAATTTGCAACTTGGGTTTCTAGGTCTTTAAGTTGTTCTTGATATTTCAGAACAGCCAATTTACCAGTTTGTAGTAAACTTTGATAGCTGTTTTCTTCCCCTTGCAGTTGATGTTTTGCTTGCTCGATATCAGACTGTAACTGATTCATCGTCGCCTCATAGCGACTCATTTCTTCAGTCAAGCGTAATTGTGCCTGTTTGACATCAGATTCCGCCCTGGTATAAATGCGTCGGCTTTCCTGTTCTTCTTTTTTAACTTGGTCAACTTGATTGAGGGGAACCGCCCCATCGTTCAAAAGTTGCTCAAAACGCTGGACTTGCCGAGCATCTATACTCAAACGCTCATAAGCTGACTGTTCCTCCTTTTGAGCAGTTTGAACCTGCTGCTGTACCTGACCGAGTAATGCTTGTTTTTCTAACTTTTGCAGGTTATAAATACTTTGTTTGTAACCAAGGTTTTGTTTTGCCTGGTTAACTTGGGACATTTTCTCTAAGGCTTGAAACTGATTTTGTTGTTTCTGAATACTTAGTGTTAACTGCAGTTGATTTCTCAGCACGTCAAACTGCGCTTCTTGGTTTAACAGTGCTGAGAGTTTAGCCTCAGCTTGCTGAAGTTCAGTCTGCAAAATCTCAGAGTCAAGTTCTAATAACACCTGTCCCACCGTTACACTATCACCTTCTGTCACCTTAACAGCTGTGACATTCCCCACGGATTGGGAGTCTAATTTTTGTGTTGCACCTTGAGGCTCTATACGTCCTCTGGCGCTACCAGTTTCATCTACTTTCGAGAGAGTCGCCCAGGGTAAAGCTAAAGCGCCAAAACCCACCAATACATACAACACACCACGAGTCCACACCTTTGGTAAGGCATCTAGTAACTCCTCAGTACCATAATATAAATCCTGAGTATTACCTTCTGGAATCGGCTCGTGAGATTGAGTGGTTTCTTCTTGGGGTTGAATATAAAGTTTATAGTCATCCTCTTCTTGTTTCAGAAGTGCAGATGAAGAATTGGGAGAAGTGTAAGGCATAGTTTCATAGGAAATTGGGAATTGGGAACTGACTAATGTCTAATGACTCCGCACCTTTTGTATAGTCCAATGCAAAAACCGGATCAACTTAAACTACTTGAGCTAGTTGTTGTTGATTGAGATAGTAGTAATGTCCTTTTTTAGCGACTAATTGATCATGAGTACCGCTTTCTACTAATACACCACGGTCTAAAACCAAAATTAAATCTGCATTGCGGACTGTGGACAGGCGATGAGCAATAATCACACTGGTACGCCCTTTGAGTATGGTTTTGAGGTTATTCTGAATAATCCGCTCTGATTCCGAGTCTAGGTGACTGGTGGCTTCATCAAAGAGTAATAACCGGGGGTTACCAAGTAAAGCCCGAGCAATAGCTAGGCGTTGGCGTTGTCCA
>NZ_JAQMTM010000083.1:0-59384 GCF_028331085.1 Anabaena sp. CS-542/02 | reverse complement strand
TTCAATGGATAGGGATTTAAACGCAGCAATTAACTTATCGAGGTTGGCTAAACCTTGAAAGCTTACTGAGGGATAACCGCTCCCATGCTCCCTGCGAAGTAAGAAATAAATGTCTAGACTTGTCTAGGATTTATATAGCAGCTAGGACTTACGCAACTGGCACAAGTGATCTGCTAGCAGCAGCGCTTCGCTATCGCTAAATGAAAGTACATTTACAGCACTTTGTATTATATTGGGACTTACGCAAGCTTAAATTGCTGCAACAGCGTGTTTCCAGGAAAGGGTTAGGCTCGAACAATTGGAAAAAAGCATAGAAGAAAGTAGCGAGGTTCCATGAGTATGTCGCCAATTGTCGTCAAGACTGGTATCGAAAGCTATTTCACCAAATCTGTAAGGATGCAGGGATGGTATTTGTTGACAATTTGAATTTGGTTGGGTTTTCTCGCGGGATGTTGGGTAAGCATAACCTCGATGGGGGATTTGCACAATTTTTCAATATTCTTGAACAAACTTGTTATGAACTACCCACAGTTCGCTTCGCCTGAACTGTGGGTTTCTACCTCCCTCAGTTCGTTTTTAGCAAAACCTTGTGTAGATTTTTGTCGCTTCTTTGCCCCTAGTTGCCGCATTGCTCCAGCTTGCTGGCGCTTGCTGGTAGATGTGGTAGAGCTAGGCGACTCTGCGACTACGAAGCCAGTTCCTGACTCCGAGATGCTTTCTTAATTTGATGTTCAGCGTTATTTCCCACTATTCATCCCTACCTTGCTTCGCTGAAGGTAGGGACTTTCGTGTTAGCGTTAAGGGTGATGTCTATTTCCAAAAAGTAGACGCAGGTAAAACAAGCCAAATCTGCCCGAACTGCGTAACTCAGACAGGTAAGAAAGAGCTTTCAGAACGTACTCATCAATAATCGAATTGCGGTTATACGACAGTTGACATCTCCCCTGGTTGAAACACAGGGGAGATGTCAACTGATGTTGCTACGCAGGCCCAAGGCATGCTACGCAACGTTTACGATATGATTTACTTAATCCCTTAAATAAATCAACTCGTCTTGGGAGTGTCAAAGCTCCCCTACCCACCTTGGCTAGGTTAACACCTAGCTGTGTGGCTACTTTTGTTAAGATATTTGCAGCACCGTTACACTTAGCATTTACCAGTATCCCCGTAGAAGTTTGGTACAATCCCCGTTTTACCCTTTGACCTGAAGGTTTCCATCCCTTGGGTTTTTCACCATGTTTGTAGAGGCGATCGCCATCCAGGTAAGACGCTTTTGAAGTATACGCTTCCTCAGTAACCGCTATTTTTATCCCATATTCTGGACAAAGTTGTTTAAAACGTTCAATTAGTCGCCCCGTGGGAATGGGGACAACGTTTTGATTCCCCCGCTTACTCATCTTAGAGCCATTTTTCTGTCCATCATTCCAACCAATAATCAGATTACCAATTCTGTCCTTAAGACATTGATTAATAATAAATCGCGCTGCTTTGTTAACAGCATCCCGCATCTGAATCTGCTATATTTAACCAAACCTGCCACTGACATAATTTCGGGTATCTTCTTGTTGGGGGTCTTTGAAAATGGCTTCTGTGGAATTGTATTCGACTAGATAACCACTGCGACCACCTTCCACAAGTTGAACGTTGAAAAAAGCCGTGTAATCAGACACCCGTGCTGCCTGTTGCATATTATGGGTGACGATGACAATGGTATATTTTTCTTTGAGTTGGTGAATTAGTTCTTCTACCCGCAACGTAGAAACTGGGTCTAAGGCAGAACAAGGTTCATCCATGAGAATGATTTCCGGTTGCACTGCGATCGCCCTAGCAATACACAAGCGTTGCTGTTGTCCCCCGGATAAAGATGTGCCACTTTGTCGCAGTTTGTCTTTAACCTCATCCCACAAAGCAGCTTGTCTGAGACTGCGTTCGACTAATTCATCCATATTCCCTTGATAGCCATTGATTTTGGCTCCAAAAGTAATATTCTCATAAATTGATTTAGGAAAGGGATTTGGTCGTTGAAATACCATCCCGATTCTGCGGCGCACCTGTACAGGGTCGATGTTAGGTGCATACAAGTTGTGATCGTAAAAATAAACTTTGCCCTCCGCTCGAAAGGAATCGATGACATCATTGAGACGGTTATAGCATCGCAGCAATGTACTTTTACCGCAGCCAGACGGACCAATAAAAGCTGTCACCTGATTTTTCGGGATGTCCAGCCAAATATTTCGCAAAGCCAAAAAATGACCGTAGTACACATTCAGATTCTCTGTGCGTAAAACAGTTTCAGTCTCATTCACTGTAGTAGTGTTAGTAGCCATAATAATATAGTGTATTGTGGATTTTTGACCTAGAGAATCTTTCTGTTGGTGCTTCCTTAGCCAAAACGACCACTCACATAATCGCGAGTGCGCTGATCCCGGGGACTGGAAAAAATTCTCTCGGTGGTATCTACTTCTACCAGATACCCCACGCGATTCCCCCCTTCCAAGGCTTCAGCATTAAAGAAAGCCGTATAATCCGCCACTCTAGAAGCCTGCTGCATATTATGGGTGACAATGACAATGGTGTAATGCTGTTTGAGTTCAAGCATTAACTCCTCAATCCGCATCGTCGATATAGGATCAAGAGCCGAGCAGGGCTCATCCATCAAAATCACATCCGGTTGAACCGCAATAGCGCGAGCAATACATAGACGCTGCTGTTGTCCCCCGGAAAGAGAAGTTCCCAACTTATGAAGATCGTCCTTTACCTCATCCCAGAGGGCAGCACGGCGGAGGGAATTTTCAACAATGTCGTCCATATTGCCCTTAATGCCATTCACCCGCAAGCCATAGGCTACATTGTCATAAATCGTCTTCGGGAAAGGATTAGGCTGCTGAAATACCATACCCACCCTGCGGCGGACTACCACCGGGTCAACTGTAGCACCGTAGAGATTTTGTCCCCGGTAAGTGAGGTATCCCTTCACATTAGCACCCGGAATCAAGGCATTAGTACGATTGAAACAACGCAGGAGAGTACTTTTACCACAACCCGAAGGACCAATTAAAGCGGTAATTTTGCCCTCCAGAATATCCATTGTCACATACTGAAGGGCGATCGCACCGCCATAGTAAACCGATAAATCCTTGACCTCAAAAATGCGCCTAGTATCAACAGAACCGCTATTACTAATTTTCTTTTCCATAGTATTCTCAATGTAGAGTGTATAGAACTTGGGTGAGTTTGCAGCCAAAAGAATTGAATTCCCTGATGCTAGAACTTCTTCTGCCGACTCAAGTACCGAGCCAAAATACTAAACAACAGCACAATTGACAATAACATCAAGGCGGCAGCCCAGGCCAAACTCTGGGAAGCTTTATAGGGAATAATCGAGAAAAAGTAAATTAACACTGGCAAGGTTGCCACAGGTTCCCAAACATTAGTAGCCCAGAAATTATTGTTAAAAGAGGTGAACAGCAAGGGAGCTGCTTCTCCGGCTGCCCGGGCAACAGATAAAACCACACCAGTAATAATTGAAGTCAGAGCAGCTGGTAAGACAATCTGCATAATGGTTTCAAATTTTGTTGCCCCAATACCCATTGCTGCCAAACGCAACTCATTAGGCACTAGCAATAAAGCCTCTTCTGTGGAGCGAATAATAATAGGCAGCATTAACACTGCTAAAGCCACCCCACCCGAAAAAGCCGAAAATGATCCTAAGGGCATCACCACAATTGCATAGGCAAATAAGCCACACAAAATAGCGGGGACACCGGTGAGTACATTACAGGAAAATTTCACCAAGTAAGCCAAGCGAGTCCCCCGACCAAACTCAGCTAAGTAAATAGCCGCGATCACACCAAAAGGGACTGAAATCAATGTACCAATTCCCAGGGTCATTAAAGTTCCAATAATGGCATGACCAAAGCCCCCCTCAGATAATCCAGGAGGTGGGGGGAGCTTAGTAAAAATATCTGGAAGTATGAGCGAATTAACACCCTTTTGAAACACACTCACCAGAACCCAAATCAGAGGGATAATTACCGTTCCAGCAAACACCATACTTAAAATGGTCAACACCCGTCCCATGATCCGGCGATGGGGCGCCATGGTTTTCTCACTGATATCAAAACCACTGTCTGTGGCCGATGCCACGCTATCGCTATCATACCCAAAGGAATACTGATTATCTGGAGTACCCATAATTTAATTGATATTTCGTAAACTTAATCTTGCATACACTCGTACTCAAAACTGGGGAAAAGGCGTGATATTTTACTCAATATTTTGGAATCGACGAATAATCATCTCAGCTAAAATATTCACCACTAAAGATAAAAGCATTAGCACTACGCCAGCGTACATTAAAGCCGCAACTTGAGTGCGTCCCGCTTCTCCAAATTGGGAAGCAATCAAACCTGTGATCGTCGATCCTGGTTGCAGCCATGATATGTTAATGCGGTTGGCGTTACCAACGAGCATAGCGGCCACCATGGTTTCCCCCATGGCTCGACCCATAGCCAACATCACAGAACTGATAATGCCAGATAACCCTGCGGGAATTAGGACTCTGAGAATTGTTTCCCAACGGGTTGCTCCCAAAGCTAAGGAACCATTGCGGAGATTACTGGGTAGGACTTCAAAGGTGCTCCGGGTAATAGAAATAATAATGGGCACAATCATAATTGCTAGTACCAAGCCCACAATCAGTAGACTATTGCCAAAAACAGAATCGCCACCGAAAAAAGGAATCCAGCCGAAGTAGGTGTTAAGGAAGGTAAAAATAGGTCTGATAGCAGGAATGAGGACAAAAATACCCCAAATTCCCAAGACCACGCTGGGAATAGCGACGATGAGTTCAATGGCAAAAGCAATGGGAGTTGTTACCCATTTAGGCGCAAATCCTTCTGTTAAAAAGATTGCTACTCCGATGCCCAAAGGGATAGCAATTAACAGGGCAATCAAGGCAGTGACTAAAGTTCCATATATCTGAGGTAATACCCCATAGACGTTGGTAACAGGGTTCCAGGTTGTACCCACTAAAAAACCCAGACCAAATTTTTCAATGGCTGGTGTAGCTGCTATAGCGGTCTGTATGATTACCCATAGTAAAACTGCTCCGGCACTGATGGCTAGTATCAGGGTTAGTCCCCAAAATCCTACATCGAGAACCCTAGCTGGACTGATTTGCTTTTCCAGGCTATTCCCGGTTAATTGAGTTGATTTATCTGCCGACATCATGACTTTATTTTTGCTCCATAAGTGGTTATTGTGACATGGTGATGTCCCAACTCAGGTATCGGGATGAATTTTGGGAGTGTTAGATGTCAAAGACACTCCCAATCATCTCGGATTATTACTTGGCGTTCACCGTGTCAAATACTGCTTTAATTCTCTGCACTAGAGGGTCAGGAATGGGGACATAAAGAAGTTCCTCCGAAAGTGCCTTGCCTTCGGGTCCCAAAGACCATTCCAAGACATTACGCATGGCTTGCCATTTAGCATCGTCCTCATACTGTCGATAGATCATCACCCAAGCTAGACCGACTATAGGGTAGGAATCAACACCTGATGGGTCTGGAACTAGAAGCGCGAAATCATCGGGTATCGGCTGATCTAGTAGAGCTTTGGCTGCTGCTTCTGGAGATGGGGCTATAAAGTTTCCAGCTTTGTTTTCAATTAAGGCGGAATTGATTTTGTTTAGGGCAGCATAGGCGTAGGATAAGTAACCAATGGCTCCCTCATTCTGCTGAATGGCAGCGGCTACGCCTTCGTTACCTTGTCCGCCAATTCCCACAGGCCAGTCTACTGAAGTTCCTGCCCCAGCTGTCCAGTCTGGGCAGACAGTTTTAATGTGGTTGGTAAATACGAAGGTAGTACCACTCCCATCAGACCGGTGGGCAAAGGTAACGGGTAGGTCTGGAATCTTTAAACCAGGGTTATCTGCGGCGATAGCTGGATCAGTCCATCGAGTAATTTTTCCGGTTACGATATCACAATAACTTTTGCGGGAGAGTCTCAGTTCGAGATCTTTAACTCCTGGTAAGTTATAGGAGAAGGATAAAAAGCCTCCGGTCATGGGAACTTGGATCGGATCGTAATTATGAGCTTCTTTGAAGGACTTGAGCCGACTAGCAGAGTCAGTAATGGGTGCTTCGCTGGCCCCAAAGTCTACGGTTTTATTGATGTACTGCTCCAAACCTGCCCCACTTCCTACGGACTGATAGCTCACCTGGACATTGGAGTTGACTTGGCGATTATAGGCATCAAACCACCTCTGAAAAAGAGGTGCGGGGAATGTTGCCCCGGCTCCGGTAATAGCTATTTTCTGCCCACCACCACCATCCGCTCCTGGGCTACAGGCTGTTGCTACCAACATGATTGGTAGTGAGGCGATGGCTAACACAACTTTGCGATTAAGAACCATGAAAAATACGTCCACTTTGCGAAAGTACTACGGAGTTATATCAAAAAGACCTTGCTTCATTGGTCATGACAACATCATCGGCATCACAGTCTAGGGTTGTGGCAGTAGCAATGGGATTATCTGAGTCTTGCTCTGCGCCACAAGCCACTAAGCTAAATTACATATCTAACAGCGATGCTTTAGCTGCTAGGCGACTCTTGTTGATTACATGTAGACCTGTGAATTTTTAGTTAATTTATCCAGATGAGCGATATTAGAATACCTCTAAAAGATACGTCTGAAGGTAAACAAAAGGTTAACAAAGGCAAAAGAATATATTTTCCTGATCTATTTGCTACATTGAAAATAAAAAAATGGTGCGTAAATTATTAAAATTTCTGGTATAAATTAGACATTACCAGGAAAACCCAAACTATCCAGTATGATTTTCAGGTTCAAACATGATTTTTCACCAATTTTTTAGCGATCGCCATTTATTCACAAGCTAATCACCCAAGGACTCAAACCACAGAGTTCCCTTAAGAATGTCCCGCTCACCTAACGGCGTAGCGGGTTAATATCAAAAATATTACTTATTAGCAGATGAAGTGGCGTATAACTTTTATCCCCAAATCATATTTGGGATATTTTTCATTGAGAATTTTCTAATTATTAACTTCGACTTTGAAACACCCAACTTGATGTTCCTTGCGCCAAGCATGAGGTGGTAAACCATGATGTTGACGAAACTGGCGGGAGAAATGGGAAACATCTTGATAACCCAATGCTCTGGCAATTTGCTCAACTGTTTGGTAATTATTTTGCAGTAAAAAACGCGCTCCTTGCATCCGGCGTTTAACAATCCAGCTATTGACAGTTTCGCCTGTCTGCTTTCCCACCTGGTTAGTCAAGTAAGCAGGTGAGTAACCAACTGCTTCAGCTACATCACACAGTGTAATTCCTTGGTGATAATGGGCTTCAATAAATTCAAAAACTTTTTTTAATTGGGGAACACAGGGAAATATTGATTGAGGTGAGTTCAAAGCTGTGGTCTTATCTGCGGATCCTGATTTTTGAGCTTCCTGGAATTTAGCAGCACACCAAGTTTTGAGCACAGCTTGTCTTTGCAACTGGGTATTAATTGCTCTGAGTAATTCGTCTAGTGAAAAGGGTTTAGTAACATAGTCATCTGCACCTAACTCCATACCTTTGCGAATAGCCTCTCTGGTACAGCTACCCGTGATAAAAATAAAGGGAATAATTGCTGTAACAGGATCTTGACGTAGCATGGTGAGGACAGTGTAACCATCTATATCCGCCATTGTCAGATCACAAAGCACTAAATCAGGTACATACTCCTGTGCTTGTTGGATACCAGCTAAACCATTTTGGGCGCTTATAATATGAAACCCTTTAGCTTCAAGACCCTGTACATAAAGATGGCGAGTAACATGATCATCTTCAATTACGAGAATTTTTTTGACCGATTCGTACTTCATTTTATATAACCCAAAATTATACTATTAAATGGAAGCTGGAAATTTTTAAATTTACAAATATTAAATACTCAATTAACAGTTATACTAATCAGAACATTCTAACCCTGATAGAGAAGAGGCTTCTTTAAATAATGGCAACATCACAGTAATGGTAGTACCTTTATCTACTTCGCTTTCCAGATTCACTTGACCACCATGTAAATCTACTAGCGTTTTAATAATCGATAATCCTAGTCCATTACCGGGTATATTCCCAATATTACTTCCCCGGTAGAATGCTTCAAATAATCTTTTTTGGTCTGTGATTGGAATCCCAATTCCTTGGTCTTTTACCTTAAAAATTATATATTTTCCTTGGTAATTAATAATAAAATCAATCCTGCTATTTTTAGGAGAATATTTAATGGCATTTCCCAGGATATTCTTCAATATATAGTCTAATAATTTTGCATCAAAAAAGGCATTTATTAATTCAACCTTACTCACAAAATTTATTCTTTTTTCGCTCATACTCATGTGCATTTCCTCCACTAAATTATGACAGAATTTGAGTAGATCTAGCGGTTTAGGGTCAAAATTGATTTTGGCTGATTCTGCTTGAGCGAACAACAAAGTATCATCTAACATCTGGCTGATTTGTGCGATGGCTTTTTCTATATTTTCCAATAATGATTCTATTTTTTTCTTGGTATGCTTGTCTATTTCTTCTGCAACTAAGCTATTACAAAATGAAATAATATTTAGTGGAGTACGAAGTTGATGACAGACCATAGAAAGAAACTGCGCTCTCAGTTCGCTCAGTTGTTTAGCTTGTTCTAAAGCGTTATTAAGACTTGACTCTAAATTTTTGTAATCTGTAATATCAACAGCTATAATTAATTCTCCTGGTTTTCCAGGTAACTTTAACATTCCATCAAGCTTAGTCACCACACCAATTAGCGAGCGTTCCGTACCAAGATGATAAAGCCTCATGGAAAGTAATTCTTCACTAGAATATTCAGTCATTTTGCAAATTCCATTATTGACAAAAATAAACTGGTAATTTTCTCCTAAATAGAAAGCTGGTTCTACAGCTTGATCTATCAGAAAATAAGCAAATTTTAAATCTATTTGTGCCTGTATATTTATGGAAAAATTGGTAAAAAATAAACTATGTTCCCTAGAATCCATAACCTTAAGATATCCCTCTCATAAATCAGCATAATAGGCATTAAAAAATCAAGACAATAGCTATTAAAAAGACATATGTTTATTTGTTATTAGTAATAACTTGAAATTAATTCAGAAAATGTGCTATTTAAATTTTACTAATAGCATAAAAAACTTAGAATAATACAGGAATTACAACTTATGGGAGTTATAAAATATGAAATCTTATAACTCCACCTTAATCGATACTTTTAGACTGAATCTAGTATAATTTTTAATCTCCATTACTCAATATCAAATACAAAATTATCTGCACTAGAAGTTTAAAAACCACTGCCGTTATAAAAATATCAATGAGGTTCTACGTGAATTTAACATTCGTGTAAAGGTGCTAAATTTATAAGTGACATTAAACTATTCAATTTCAAAATAACTAATAGTTAACATCTAATTTTCACCGAATAAGCAATCTAAAAGATAAGGTATATATTGATATCTGACGGGGTGACAAAAACCTTTGAATTAAATACGCAGCAAGGGTTTTGAAGGTTTGCGCCTTGAAAAAGTAAACATCATTTTCTGGCTTTATTGATTCTATTATCAATAACTAAACCCCACAAGTCTGATTTTTATGTTGGAATAGGTTTCCAATTTGTTTTAATCTTTTCAAGGCTGACTCTTTCATAATCCTTATTCGATAAGGGTTTGAGCCTAAGTTGTCACCCCTTCAGTATTGATATTAGTGCTTGAATGTGTATTTAGAAATATGGACATAGAGAGTTAACTTAATTCATAAAACCTATGATATATGATTTATATGATTAAAAATTTAACTATATTGAAGATTATTTATTCATCTACCATGAGGAACATATCTGACGAGCAAACAATAGCCTAATATGAATTTATTTGTGATACTAAAGACTATTTTTACTCCAATAGACTGGAAATTTATAGATTAATCTATCTAAAGAAGTAGGAAATGATAATATATGTTTTAATTAAGCTGATAATAATTAGTGATATTTTATATTGATATGTCAACCTAGATTATTAGCCACTGTTTGCTGTTGTTGTTCACTTTCTCCCGATAATTCAATTCTGGGGCTGAGAATTTTCAGCTAAAACAAAAATCACCTCCGTGCTCACTTCCGGGTTAGTGTGTGGAGTAACTCACAAAAATACACATCTAATACTTTTTCCTGATACCTTGACTAAAGAAATCAGGAGGATAATGTTTGTCATAATGAAACATAACGACAAATTTAGTATTAATTGTATTAATTAATACTAAATTTGTCAGTTTAATACATAAATAACTGATAAAAACATTGTTTGAGTATTTGTGCAAATAAAATGGCTGGAAGTGTAGGAAATGTGGGAACTATTCAATTATTATGGTCTATGGTTGGTTTGCTCCTCACCATGGGTGGTACATTCCTAGAAGCTTATAGTATTGTCTTACCTTGGAGTGGGAATAATCAAGGAACTGAGATTTTTTCTCTGGGTGTTACCTGTCAAGTTGGTGCGGTACTGTTAGTAGGTTGTTTAGGAGGTAAAAATGCTGGCGCACTCTCGCAAATCGCCTATTTAGTCATGGGTTTAACCTTGCTACCTGTATTTGCCGATGGTGGCGGTATTGGATATGTTAAACTATCTCAGTTTGGTTATCTGTTAGGTTTTATCCCTGGAGCGTGGATTTGTGGATATTTGGCATTTCAAGCTAGACCTAAGTTGGAAACCCTGGCTTTCAGTTGTTTGAGTGGCTTGTTAACTGTCCACCTCTGCGGTATTACTTATTTAATCATCAGTTATATTTTTCAGTGGAAAGGTACGGAAAATTTGCCTCTAATGCAAGCAATCCTTAAATATTCTTGGTTTGCACTACCGGGTCAACTAGCTGTAGTGTGTGGTGTTACCGTAATAGCATACGTATTACGTCATCTAATGTTTTATTAGTTATGGCGGAGCTAGTACAACAGTCAAGTCAAAATCGAAAAATCCATTTATAGGCTTTTGACCAATTTGAAATGATTGGGACTAATTGTACAATTTCTCGGTAATTATATGTATTTTCATAGACCAAGAGGAGATGGTGATTGTGATATCAATTTAGTAAATGCTATTTTTATTTACATTAACCTCTACTATCTCTCACTCCCTAGTTTCTAGTTTCATGCGTTTAAAAAATCATCTCTTTTGGATTACTGCCTTCATTGCTTTTTTCTTAGATCAACTAACAAAATATTGGATAGTGCAGACCTTTAGCTTGGGACAAACAGTACCAATTATACCAGACGTATTTCATTTCACTTATGTTACTAATACTGGGGCAGCTTTTAGTCTGTTCAGCGGGAAAGTAGAGTGGTTAAGATGGCTATCGTTGGTCGTGAGTTTACTATTGATAGCACTAGCATGGTTTGGTCAGAATTTAAGTCGTTGGAATCAGTTAGGCTATGGTTTGATTTTAGGCGGAGCTATGGGGAATGGTATTGATAGGTTCGCTTTGGGCTATGTGGTTGATTTCCTCGATTTTCGCTTGATTAATTTTGCCGTATTTAATATAGCAGATTCATGTATTACTATTGGTATTATTTGTCTATTAATTGCTTCTTGGGAGAAAGCACCCAGTGATAGTAACAGTTAAAGCTAATCTCAACAGTTGATAACTGAAAATCAAAGTATCCCCTCAACTTCCTATGTCAGAGAGAATTTTAATGTCAATTAATCCTTAAAGATATTACCCTAATATTTTCAAAAATTATAGATGTTAAGGGAGTATGGACTCACAATCTTGTACGGTTGGCAAGAGTAATGAACCCGACTTGGTAGGTTTGATGAGTCGATATTTTCTTGGTGTAAGATTGAATTAGTAAAAACTACCTATAGCTAATTTCTGCTGTGACTGATGTGTACAATGGTGGAATATCTGTATCGAGATTGTCAAATCGCCCGAATGTTTGCCAATAATTCTGATGTAAATAGCCTATGAGTTCCCCCCAACCTCCTCATAAGCCACAAACTGTACTTGGTCAACTGACTCAAGCAGTACAGACACTTCAAGCGAGGGTTGACTTTTCCAAGTTGGCGCTGAAGCCTAATGCCAAAGTACCAGAGATATGGGTGCAGGATACAGGGGCAGAACGTGAGGTATATCCGTTGTTAGGCGATCGCTATATACTAGGTCGTAGTTCCAAATCCTGTGATATAGTCATTCGCAATCCGGTTGTCAGCCAAATTCACCTATCACTGTCACGGGATTCAACTCAACGCAGCCCTGTTTTTGTCATCAAAGATGAAAACTCCACTAATGGTATTTATCTGGGGAAACGCCGAATTAATCGCTTAGAACTGCGTCACGGTGACATTTTTACTTTAGGACCACCAGAACTCGCAGCTTCAGTGCGGCTACAATACTTTGACCCAGCACCCTTGCATATTAAAGCAGCAACTTGGGCAGCCTACGGTGTAGCAGGTGTGAGCGCCTTAGTGGGGTTAGTCATAGGGGTGGAATGGCTAAAATTTTCCGTCAGACCCTTACCCACTGCTAGCAGCGCCCCTATAGTTATTTATGCCCGCGATGGCTCGACACCCTTGCGCGAGCCTCGGAGTACCTCTCATGTAGACCTCAAGAGTTTAGAGGACTTTGGCTATTTACCCGCAGCTATAGTGGCCTCAGAAGATAGTCGTTACTATTGGCACTTTGGCGTTGACCCTTTAGGGATTTTGCGAGCTGTGTTAGTCAATACGCGCAGTGGAGATGTACAGCAGGGGGCTAGCACCATTACCCAGCAAGTGGCCAGAAGTTTGTTCCGGGACTATGTAGGCGCTCAAGACTCCTTGGGACGCAAACTGCGGGAAGCTGTTGTTTCCTTGAAGCTAGAAACTTTTTACAGTAAAGATCAAATATTACTCATTTACTTAAATCGAGTATTTTTGGGGGTGGATACATCCGGTTTTGAGGATGCGGCTCGTTATTACTTTGATAAGTCAGCCAGAGAATTAACTCTCTCAGAAGCTGCAACATTAGTGGGAATTTTACCTGCTCCCAACGCTTTTAATTTTTGTGGAAATAACCCCAATAGGCTACAACTAGTTGACTATCGCAATCGCGTCATTAGGCGAATGTTGGACATGGGGAAAATTTCCGCAGAACAGGCCAATCGAGCTAGGCGCTCCCCAGTCCAGATTAACCCCAAAGTTTGCGAACGGCAATCCAGTACCATTGCTCCTTACTTTTACCAGTATGTATTCCAGGAATTGGAATCAATCTTGGGGGTAGGAGTTGCCAGAGAAGGAAATTTTATCATTGAAACCCAGCTCGATCCCAGAATGCAAGCAGAGGCGGAAACAGCTTTGCGTAATCAAATCAATAAAGCTGGTTCTACCTTTGGCTTTTCTCAAGGAGCGATCGTTACCCTAGACACTAGAACTGGTAGTATTTTGTCGATGGTAGGCGGGACTGATTTTGGAAAAAGCCAGTTTAACCGTGCTGTTCAAGCCCAAAGACAACCGGGTTCTACCTTCAAAGTTTTCGCTTTTGCAGCTGCCCTAGAGAGGGGAATACCAGCCTCTAAAACTTATTCTTGCGCGGCTCTACCCTGGCAAGGATTTACCTATAGACCTTGTAGAATTGGTGCAGGGAATTCCTTAGATATGACTACTGGCTTCGCCCTGTCGGAAAATCCCATCGCCCTGCGAATTGCCAGGGAGGTGGGGCTAGATAGAGTCGTATCCACCGCCAGGCGTTTAGGAGTCAAGTCATCACTCGAAGCAGTTCCCGGCTTAGTACTGGGTCAAAGTGTAGTCAATGTGTTAGAAATCACTGGTTCTTTTGGCGCTATCAGCAATCGTGGTGTTTGGAATCCACCCCACGCAATTAGCAGGATTATAGACAGTAGTGATTGTCAAAATAGTCAGGATTTAAAAACTTGTCGTGTTGTCTATTCCTTTGACGAAAATCCGGACGCTAACCAGCGAGTTTTACCCACAGGTGTAGCCGATGAAATCAACCAGATGATGCGCCAAGCAGTAACTAGCGGTACTGGCGGCGCTGCGGCTATCGGATTGGGGGAAGGCGGTAAAACCGGCACCACTGATAAAAATGTTGATCTCTGGTTTATTGGTTCAATCCCCAGTCGCCGGCTTGTAACTGGTATTTGGTTGGGTAATGACAATAATTCTCCCACATCCGGCAGCAGCGGGCAAGCAGCCCAACTTTGGGGCAATTATATGAGACAAATTACCAGATAAGAGGGGGTGAATAATCACTGATATCCCCGCCAAGGGCTAACTTGCAGAATACCACCTCTGGTAAAAACTACTTTAAATTGGGCTATTGGTTCATTGGCTGTGAGAGAAGCATTAGGGGGACTGTGCAGCAATTTGGGTAGAGGAGTTGATTCTATGCCCTCATTTGCTCCTTGATTTACCGCTTTATAACCAATGATCACACCATCAGGATTTACACCTACCCGATAGACTAAATCTTCTCTTAATTCTGACCGACTAGTCCAACCTCGATCAATTTGGTTATAAATTTTTCCATTCAGAAGACGTAGTTGGGATGAATTAGTAATTTCTGTAGTTGAATTTAAGAGTGCTTCTAAATCTCTGATTTTGGGTGGTGTATCCACGATTGGAGTGGCTACATTTAGGTCAGTTGCTGGGGAACTCTCTGGAGTTTGTATATTTGGCGGTGTTATGTTCTCTGATGCAGCCGAATTGGGGCTGGGTGCTATGGATACAGTCTCTTCTTCCTCCTGGGCTGCTGGTGGGCGCGTCTCAGGGGCAGGAATTAGGCTCAAAGCCATGGCGGCAACTGCTACAGTTGAAATTCCTATACTTGCCGCTAGTCCCTGCTTGAGCAGGAATTCATTAGGACTACCGTAACTTCTAGGCACTGGCTGTAATTCTAATGACAACTCTGGTAGGGTTTGGCTGTCAGCAAAAAATTGATCCACAGCTTCAACCAGGTCAAATAACTGCACTGTATTCAAATCCATTTGAATAGGCGGTTGATTATAGTTAGGCTGAGACTCAAAAACATCTACAGCTATTTCAGAATGCACAATTAACCGGTGTCGATTAGTGTAAATTTTTTGTAACTCCACTAATTCTGAGTCTTGATTATGTGCTTGGGGGTTTGACACATTACTCAAAAATTCTTGAGCATAGCCACTCACAGCCCGGACTAGACTCTCAAAAAATTCTCGTCCGCCTACTAGGGGCTGACTATAGCCAGATATATAGCATTCTGCATTTACCAATATGGATAATTCTGGACGCATACCTTGATAGTATGCTGCTTTGGCTACATCACTGAAACCCTCTAACAGCAGTGTACAATTAGGTAGACTGTACTTACGTTGAATATTCATTCTACTTCACCGTCAAAAAGACTAATCCAAAATCGCTGCATTCCAGCTGTACCAGTACAAAATAGTAATTGTCCCAACAAATTGATTGCTAGTTCATCTAATTTCTCGTCAGAATCTAATGCCATTACGGTAGAACGTCGAGGATTCATTCTACTTCTGAAATGTACTCGAAATCGCTCTAGGTAATTCGATAGCCGCAGATTCTGTACCAAAGGTATCTGCTTTTCACTCATTTGCTGATATGTCATCAACATTTGGCGAATGACAACGGTTAAACGCCGCGCGATGTAGCTGGCAATAACTACTAAAGCTTTTGCCTCCATGATAGTCAAGGGACGGCGAATATGAGATCTTCGCAGTGGGTTAGAGCTCCGCATTCGCCATAGATTTACTCGGTTTTTAATAATTCCTTTCAGTTCTAACTCATCAGCAAAAGCCAGAATAGCTTCGGAGCTACCAAGTTCTAAAGCTTCAATTGCCAGTAAAATTAGATCAACTTGCAGTCGGGTTCTAGCGGGACAACCCTGTGCGGCCTTGGCGAAGCTTACCATAGGCATCGCAGGGTTTGGTAAAGTATCCAGAATCATCGGCAAGGATGGGGGGGGTGGACTATTCAATGGCGTTAAGCTGGCTGAGACATTCATTCTATAAATTACCTTGTGCAGAGCTAATAGGCAGAATAAAACTAGTACAACTAATTTAAAGGAGCTAGAACAGGCAAAATGAACCTGTTTCAAAGTTGCTTGTAATGCTTAAGCATTGATTACTGTTGGTGCTGCCCAAAGTTCGGTAAAAATTAGGTAAATAAATCTCTTCTTCTCAGTCAGAAACTGATTTACCGATTTTTTTGTCGGAGGTAGTTCTCTTGGACACAGTGGCTTTGTAGAAGTCTTTATGTAAGTGAGAGTGGTATTACAGTTGCAGTATCTACCTGCTTTGTGGGGTACAGATGCCAAGTTGCTCTAAGTAACGCCATCAAAAATCACCTCCGATTTAGTTGTTTTGAGTATAGTAAAAGAATATATCAAAAATCAGGAAACCCCCAAAGGCTAATATATTGTGGATCATTGTCGCTTACCTTCCCAGGCTGTATTACCGTGTAAAATTAGCTAATCTGGCTAAATTAGAGCCTCAATGATCAGGGTATGAGATTATAGTGTAGGATTTTCCAGGGACTAGTCATGAGTCATTGGTCATTAATCCCCCCACTACCCCCTCATAACTGAATTTTATGGATTTAAAGTCTCTAATTCGCGATATACCAGATTTTCCTAAACCCGGAATTTTATTTCGCGATATCACTACTTTACTGCGCGACCCAGAGGGATTGCGCTACACTATTGACTTTTTTACGGAAAAATGCATTGCTTTAGGCTTAAGAGCTGATTATGTTGTGGGTATGGAGTCCCGTGGGTTTATTTTTGGACCTCCTCTAGCTTACAAATTAGGAGCGGGTTTTATTCCCGTACGGAAGCCGGGAAAGTTACCAGGAGCAGTTCACTCAATTGAATATGAATTAGAATATGGTACAGACTGCCTGGAAATGCATCAAGACGCTTTGCATCCAAATAGTCGCGTTTTAATTGTAGATGACTTGATTGCCACAGGTGGTACGGCTAGTGCAACGGCTAAGTTGGTGCAGAAGATTGGCTGCGAATTGGTAGGGTTTGGCTTTATCATCGAGCTACAGGATTTACAAGGACGTCAACATTTACCAGATGTGCCGATTGTCTCCCTAATTGAATACTAATCATTGGTAATCTCTCCTATATCCTGAGAAATTGACTAATAAACAATGACTAAATTGCTATGACTTCTCAGAAAATTTCCTGGAAGACCTGTCAGGAGGGCTTTATAGGGCTAGTCACGAACGAAACATTTGTTTATGTGGTGAAACGGATATTGCAAGCACTATTCACTCTGTTATTGGCAACCGCGCTGTCGTTTGTGATCATGAAACTATCCCCGGGGGATTATGTGGATACCCTGCGCCAAAATCCGACAATTTCGCCAGAACGCATTGAGGAATTAAGGCAACAGTTTGGTTTAAATAAATCTTGGCCAGAACAGTTTGGACTATGGTTATGGCGAATTTTCACCCAAGGAGATTTTGGGACAAGTTTTGTTTACCAACGCTCAGTAGCTTCTCTGTTGTGGGAAAGGATACCAGCAACTTTACTTTTAGCGATCGCTTCTTTATTTTGTACCTGGGCGATCGCAATTCCCTTTGGTATTCTCGCAGCTGTGAAACAAAATCAAGCTACTGATCGCATTTTACAACTGATTAGCTACACAGGACAAGGGTTTCCTAGTTTCATCACTGCTTTGTTTCTGCTCATATTTGCTCAAATCACCTCACCTTTATTTCCCGTCGGTGGTATGACTAGCATCAATCATGCTGATTTGTCGTGGTTTGGCAAAATCATTGATATTGGGTGGCACATGATTTTACCCACCATTGCCTTAAGTATCACTAGTTTTGCCGGGTTGCAAAGAATCACTCGCGGTGAATTGTTGGATGTTCTACGTCAAGATTATATCCAAACGGCTCGCGCCAAGGGACTACCAGAAAATCGGGTGATTTATGTTCACGCTCTTCGCAATGCCATAAATCCTTTAATTACTTTGTTAGGCTTTGAATTGGCTGGTTTATTAGGTGGTGCATTTATTGCCGAACAATTCTTTAACTGGCCCGGTTTAGGGAGATTGACTTTACAGGCGGTAATGGCGAAAGACCAGTATTTAGTCATGGCTAGCCTCGTCATGAGTGCCGTATTACTGAATATAGGCAATTTAATGGCGGATTTGCTATTAAAGGTAGCCGACCCCCGGATTCGTTTGGAATCTTAATTGAGTATGTTTTCTGAAATTTATTATATATTGCGTTCCTCGACTGATGGTCGTTATCTTGTAGCCCATCCGGATGCTGAAAGTTCCGGCTATTTATTACTGTTTCGGGAAAACTTTGATGCTTTAAGCTATCTCAATACCCATGCAGGTCAATTAGCTAACCGCTTTGCCGTAGAATCTGTTCTTGCTACACAGTTGGGTAATTTGCTCAAACGTTGGGGTTTTAGCGGCGTGGGAATTGTCATAGATCCGTTATTGCCGAAAGTAGATTTTATGCAGCATCGTTAAATATAGTAGTTGGCAGGTAGATAAAACTCTTGTGGAGTGGGCATACTGCCCACTAGGGGTGTGTCGCAGTATAAGGAATTCTACCGGAGTCAGGAACTGGCTTCGTAGTCGCAGAGCCGCCTAGCTCTACCACATCTACCAGCAAGCGCCAGCAAACTGGAGCAATGCGGCAACTAGGGGCAAAGAAGAGACAAAAATCTACAGAAAGTTTTGCTAAAAACGAACTGAGGGAGGTAGAAACCTACAGTTCAGGCGAAGCCAACTGTGGGTAGTTCATACCACGACTTTTTCTAACATCAATTTAGAACGTTTGACTTGCTCAGGAATAGCTACGGGATAATCTCCAGTAAAGCAAGCTGAACAGAAACTATTAGTATCTTCCTGGGTTGCTTCCAGCATTCCCTCCCAACTAAGATAAGCCAGGCTATCTACTCCCAACTGCTCGGCAATTTCTGACACTGACTTGGTGGCAGCAATCAACTGATCCTGACTATCAGTATCGATACCGTAAAAACATGGATGTGTGACAGGTGGGGAAGAAATGCGCATATGTACCTCGCTAGCACCTGCTTCACGTAATGCTTTAACCAGTTTACGGCTCGTTGTACCCCTAACAATGGAATCATCCACAATAATTACTCGTTTACCCACCAATACATCTTTGAGGGGGTTAAGTTTCATGCGAATCCCGGACTCGCGCATAGATTGTGTGGGCTGAATAAAAGTTCGACCCACATAGCGATTTTTAATCAGTCCTTCGGCGTAGGGGACACCAGAGGCTTGGGAAAATCCAATGGCCGCAGGTATTCCTGAATCAGGAACACCAAAGACAATATCAGCATCTACCGGCGATTCAGCCGCTATTTGTCGCCCTAACCTCATGCGATAGGTGTACAAACTTTCGTTGTGCATGATGCTATCAGGACGGGCAAAGTAAATCATTTCAAAGATACATAACTTACGAGCAGGTTTTTGACTCCAATGGTAGGAAGCTAAACCTGCTTCAGTAATCCAAACTAATTCCCCCGGTTCCACATCTCGTAAGTATTCGGCTCCAATGATATCTAAACCACAAGTTTCCGAAGCCAAGACATAACGGACTGGTAACCCGGGTAAAGTTCCAATTACTAAGGGGCGGATACCATTGGGATCCCGCGCACCCATGACACCAACGGGAGTCCCAATCACCAAACTAAAAGCGCCTTGGCAACGGTGAAATGCGCTACTTGCTCCTTCTACCCAATCTGCACCAGCGTTGACGGCTTGAGCGATCGCCAAAGCGATCATTTCCGAGTCTGTTGTTGTGACTAAACTCACTTGGGTCTTGACTAACTCTGACCGCAGCTGCACAGTGTTGACTAAATTACCATTATGTGCTAGGGCTAATGAACCTAGTCGGGTTTCCACCACAGCCGGCTGGGCATTATCCTTGCGGCTAGAACCAGTAGTGGAATAACGAGTGTGACCAATAGCCAGGTTTCCGGGCAACTGATCCAAAATGGACTCATTAAAGACCTGAGAAACTAAGCCCATGTCTTTGTGTAGGTGTACTTTTGCATCTTCAAACGTTGCAATCCCAGCTGATTCTTGACCCCTATGTTGCAGGGCGTATAATCCAAAGTAGGTCATTTTGGCAACATCTTCTTCTGGAGCGTAAATGCCAAAAACACCACAAGCTTCTTCTGGTTTGTCAGGTCGATGCTCTCGACTATTGATTGGGTCTATTTCCTGATTGTGGTATTCATCCGATAGCTTGTGCGGTGTAGCCATAGTGACGGAATGGATGGGAATCATTAGCTATTGCTCCTGGTTTGGGTGTCAAGTCGGAATAATCGGTAATTGATAATTTTTAATTCGCAATTACTACCCCACCAATAAATGGAGTGAGTGATGCTGGATTTTGTTCTGGAATTAATTACGAATTGCAAACTACGAATTAGTAATTATTTAGTCCCTGGGATTATGTCGCTGGATAGTTGCCAAATCCTTAACGAATCTTTAACCATCTATTAAAACAGTACCGTAATTCTGCTCACAGAGGTTAATTATCCCCATATAGGGGATGGAAAAAATTAATTGGGAGTATTACCTAGGCGAGCAAGACGGTTAGAGATAGCCCGGAAATAGCGATCTTTCATCTGTTCCATAGTAACCTTGATTAAGATTTGGTTATCATTGGTTAAAATCCTCAAACCTAGTTCAGAATCACCGAAATTACCTACTGTACCAAGTTTTTGCCAATTAGCCCCCAAATTTTTATCTAAGTGATATTCCCAGGTTTTTTGTTGCGCTTGTGTTACAGAAACTAAAATTCTCGCCCCACCTTCACCAAACAGCAATTCATCCAGACGTTTTAACTGATGTTCAGAAATTTCTATCTGGATTTGGGCACCTAAGTTACCAGAAAGGCAACATTCAGCCAAAGCAACAGCCACACCCCCCTCAGATGAATCATGGGCCGAACATATCCAACCTGCACGAATACCTAAGCGGCAAACTTGCTGTACACGACGTTCCAAATCAAAATCTATCCTTGGCGGCTGGCCAGCAACAGTATTGTGAATAGTAGCTAAATACTCAGATGCACCCAAACTAACAGAGGATGTGAGAGGTAATCCCAAAAGATAAATTAAATCACCATTCCCTTGCCAACCTTGACCACAAATCCTTGTTAAGTCAGGAATTAATCCCACCATACCCACCACAGGAGTAGGATAAATGGGTTGGGGATTACCTTGAGAATCAAAGGTTTCATTGTACAGAGAGACATTCCCGCCTGTAACTGGTGTTGCCAATTCTAGACAACCTTCAGACAAACCGCGACAAGCCTGGGATAATTGCCAGTAACCAACGGGTTTTTCTGGACTACCAAAATTGAGATTATCTGTCACCGCCAGAGGTTCGGCACCCACACAGCTGAGATTACGAGCTGCTTCTGCCACCACTGCCTTAGCTCCCTCATAGGGGTCAAGATAAACATAACGAGGATTACAGTCTACAGTCGCCGCCACACCTGATGTCAAACTTTCAGGTTCTAATTCTTCATTTTTTCTTGTTTCTAGGGGACGTAAGCGCACCACAGCAGCATCAGCACCACCAGGCAGAATCACAGTATTATTCTGGACTTGATGGTCATACTGACGATAAACCCAATTTTTAGAAGCGATGGTTGGCGTGCCGAGCAAAGTTAACAGAATATTATTCCAGGATTGGAGTTTACCTTCAATGTCAATCCCCGCAATTGTACAAACTGGTAAGGAATCAGGTGACCATTTCCAAGCTTCCAGAACATACTCTGGTGGTTCTGCTAACAATTCCCGTTCATAAAGTGGGGTATTTTCCGCCAGCGCCTCAGCCGGAATTTCTGCTGCGACTGTACCCTGAAAGAAAATCCGCACAATGGGGTCAGCAATCACAGTACCCGCAACCACAGCATGAAGTCCCCAACGGTGGAAAATATCAATTAGCTCTTGTTCCCGACCCTTGTGGGCTACAAATAGCATTCTTTCTTGAGATTCAGACAGCAGGTATTCATAGGGAACCATCCCCAACTCCCGCACAGGAATTTTATCTAAATCAAATTCAATACCCACACCACCTTTAGCCGCCATCTCTGAAGTAGAACAGGTAATACCCGCAGCACCCATATCTTGGGCGGCGACAACAGCACCAGTTTTAAATGCTTCCAGACAAGCTTCAATTAAAGACTTTTCTATAAAGGGGTCACCTACTTGTACTGCGGGACGGTTATCCATTGATTCATCTGTTAATTCCGCACTAGCAAAACTGGCACCCCCCATACCGTCTCTTCCCGTGGTAGAACCCACGTATAACACAGGATTACCAATACCAGCAGCACCGGATTTAACGATTTCTGGTGTTTCCATTAATCCCAGCGCCATGACGTTAACTAAGGGATTACCCGAGTAAGCCGGATCAAAATATACTTCACCCCCAACAGTCGGCACTCCAACGGAATTACCATAATGTGAAATACCCGCTACAACACCTGTAAATAACCTTTGGGTTTTGGGATCATCTAGAGAACCGAAACGTAAAGAGTTTAATAAGGCAATGGGACGCGCCCCCATTGTAAATATATCTCTTAATATACCGCCTACACCTGTGGCGGCACCTTGGAAGGGTTCGACGGCTGATGGGTGGTTATGAGATTCAATTTTAAATGCTAATTGCAGTCCAGCGCCTAAGTCTACAACTCCGGCATTTTCACCAGGTCCAACCAGGATGCGCGGTCCTGTGGTGGGAAACTGCTTAAGTAAAGGACGGGAATTTTTATAACAGCAATGCTCAGACCACATCACTCCAAACATTCCCAGTTCAGCTTTGTTAGGATGTCGTCCTAAGCGTCTGACAATTTCTGCATATTCTTCTGGTTTTAATCCTTCGGCGGCGATTTCTTGAGGGGAAAAGGGAGTAGAGGAAGTGGCGGTCATGGAAATAATGCACCAAGAGTACAGAGAATTATTGTATCGATTTAGTTACCCTATATGCACTTTGCAACCACTAATTAAGACTTTTTTGCATATTTCCCCTTCAAATAGTGGCGACTATCTGCTAAAATTTCCCCACATCTGGATTAATAACTTGACAGATTTTTTGCCACAGCCATGACCAAATGTGAGGAGGTTATGATCAAATGAGAAATCTTATGGGTCTAATACCTTAACATTCACAATCCTAGAACCAACACCAGTTTGATCAAGACATGGCTTGAATGATGTAATCAAAGTAGGGTGCCGCTTCTGTCGCATCTTCCACACTTAGTAAGTCAAGAGAGGCAGTTTTCAAGGCGCTAATAGCTTCTACCATGCCTGGTACAGGAACACCTAAAGAATTGTACATCTCTCGCACGCCGATTAAACCAATTTTTTCGATTGGTTCTTTGTCGCCAGCAAGTACGCCATAGGTAATAAGGCGCAAATACCAACCAAAGTCACGGATACATAGGGAACGCTGACGTTCGCCGTAGGCATTACCGCCGGGGGCGATAAAGTCAGGGCGCTTTTTCCACAGATTTTTGGTTGCTTCCTGAACAATCTTTTTTTCGTTCTCCGCTAAGGTCGCAGCAATGCGTGTCCTTTGTTCTCCGGTTTGGAGAAATTCTTTGATGCTTTTGAGTTCGCCACTGCTCGGATAACGCAGTTGGTCGTCGGCTTGGAGAATAACTTGGCTAATTACGGTCATAATTATACGCTCTTGTGTGCGAAATATTATTTGCTAGTTTAGCGAGTCTGAGGTACACAAAGAAAGGAAAATTAGGAAGATGATGGGAGTGAGCACAAGGATTGTGATTTTCTCATGACCAATGACTAATGACTAATAACTAATGACTAAACACCAGGGTGAGTTAATTGAAATTGTCATCGCCGACTTGAGTAGTACAGGTGATGGTGTGGGACGTTTTGAGGAAATTGTGGTTTTTGTCCCCGATACTGTTCCAGGCGATCGCGCTATAGTTCGCTTATTACAAGTTAAACCTCAATACGCTCATGCTCAACTTCATCACCTCTTGCAAGCATCTCCTCATCGGGTCAGAGCAAGTTGTATTGTGGCTGACAAGTGTGGTGGTTGTCAGTGGCAACATATTGATTATGAATATCAGCTAGTAGCGAAGCATGATCAAGTTATCCAGGCTCTGCAGCGTATTGGTGGTTTTGTCAATCCACCAGTTGATCTGGTGTTAACCACAGATGCACCTTTGGGCTATCGCAATAAAGCCACTTATCCTCTAGGAATTTCCGCCACAGGTCAGGTACAAGCTGGTTACTACCAAAAAGGTAGCCATCGATTAGTGAATTTAAATCAATGTCCTGTTCAAGATCCGAGATTAAATCCTTTACTGGTACAAGTGAAGCAGGACATCCAACAGCGCGGTTGGCAAATTTACGATGAACGAAAACACCAAGGACAAATCCGCCATTTAGGTTTACGTATTGGACGGCGGACTGGCGAAATGTTATTGACTTTGGTAGTGAAGGAGTGGAATTTACCAGGAATTGAACAGCAAGCCCAGGAATGGTTAAAGCGCTATCCCCAACTGGTGGGTGTGTCTTTAAATCGCAATCGTCATCGCACAAATGCCATTTTTGGATCTGAAACTCGTTGCGTTGCTGGTGTTTCTTACCTGCGAGAAGTCTTTGCTGATTTAGAATTTCAAGTCCGTCCAGATACGTTTTTCCAGGTTTATACAGAAACCGCAGAAGCACTGTTGCAGGTAATTCAGTCAGAACTAGATCTTCAAGGACAGGAGTTGCTAATTGATGCTTATTGTGGTATTGGTACTTTAACTTTACCTTTAGCCAAACAAGTTCGGCAAGCCATAGGATTAGAATTACAACCAGAAGCTGTAGAGCAAGCCGTTTTCAATGCCCGGCACAATGGAATTAATAATGTTACGTTCCAAGTAGGCGCAGTAGAGAATTTGCTGCCGGAGATGGGCATAATACCAGATGTGGTGTTACTTGATCCGCCCCGCAAAGGGTGCGATCGCGCCGTGATTAATTCTTTATTAGAACTGAAACCTCCACGCATAGTTTACGTCAGTTGTAAAGTAGCTACTCTGGCTCGCGATCTAAAATTGTTATGCCAAGATGGGCTATATGACATGACACGCATACAACCTGCTGATTTCTTCCCCCAAACAGCTCATGTAGAAGCGGTTGCTTTTATGGTGTTATCACATTAGTATCAGTAATACTGAGTGTGGAAGAAAAACTTACATTTCAAATTTGTAGTCTAATGCATACTAAAAATGCTAAAATCTAATTAAGCTAAAAAAAACGATTTTGTTACAGAGATTAAATTCTTATCCACCCCAAGCAACATGAATAAGCTTTGGTAAAGCAACAATCGGCAATACCAAGATTATCCTCATACTCTTGAATATTACCAATAATTTCCTTTGCTAACTGCACGAGCAGTTGTCTTTATAGCCGTTATATGTATCAACAATCTCATCTCATAAACAGAGTCAATTCTCCCTAGGATTTCCAAAATTTAGTGTTTAAAGACGCAAGTTTGAAGGCAGCGCGACCACCTCACTTTTGTATCAGGGTGCCTGTAATCAATAGCAAACTAATGTCTAGCTAACTGAAAGCTGCGGGGTTTCTCTTGTGATGACCATTTCTCTTCGTCCAGTTGGACGTTATTGGGGCACAATTAGTTTTGCCTCAACTCTTTATCTATGCCCAATTTTAGATTTACTCCTAGCTGAGATTCCAGGGAAACTGCAAGCAGAATTGCGCCTAGGACTCCAAGAAGCCCTAGTAAATGCCGCAAAACATGGTAATAATCTTGATCCTAGTAAAACAGTTGTAGTCCGTTTTTCCCTAATCAACAATCAATATTGGTGGGTAATCTCAGACCAGGGTCAAGGCTTTGTTCCTGTATCGGCTGATGATGAAAACCCCACAGATTATTTACCACCAGATGAATCCGAAAATGGTCGTGGTTTATGTCTTCTGCATCAAATTTTTGATCAAGTAGAGTGGAATCGTAAAGGTACAGAATTGAGACTGTGTAAAGAAATGGAAAATAGCCCCCGTTTGTCTTTGAGACGGTAGGGGAGCGGTCATTAGTCATTGGTATTGGGAAAACAACTACTTTATCCCTGATTTCCATGGCTGGGACAGGGAGGTGCAGAAATTGAGCGGTCTAACCAACCAACAGCTTGTTGTAATCTCACTATGGCTTCTTCGGGCTGATTTTGAACAAGGTACAAAAGGGCGGCTGCGGCTTGTTCACTAGCGCGAGAATTGCGGTTAGACTTCAGGCGATGCCAATCGTTAGGCGAGATACTGAGCCTTTCCATTAAGGCTTGGGCTAGTTCTAGAGTGCTAAGTTCATTCAATGGATTGGTTGGAGAAAGCTGAGTAGGTTGAGACATGATTCTAAGTGCTAAGTGATGCGTAAAGAGAAGATAAATTACTTATATAAAATAGTGCTGATTCAGAAGTTAAAATTTTGGGTATTGACCAGCATTTAATCATAGTTTACTACCTGAAAATGAAACCGCGTCAAGAATCACCATCGCCTGGGGAAAGTCAAGAAACGGATTTGGAGCAAGAACTGGAAAATATAGAGCGATGGCTCTACTCCTTCAATAAAGGTTACAATCAGGTACAAAGCCATCGACAAAAACAGGCACAATGGCAACAGCATCACCACGAATTAGCACAAGATAAACACCAGACAGCAGAAATATCAGCCCCCCAGTAAATTAAAGTGCCGTGGTGGGTAATCCCGATTTTGGCTCTGGGAGCAAGTTAAATGTTAATATTGTTTAATATCTGTCTTAGTTGACAAAATAGAATTTATATAGTATGTCAAATCGAAGAATTGCAGAAGTATTACGGAGTGGTCAACCTGATGATTCTCTCGTGGTTCAAGGCTGGGTGAGAACAAAACGGGAGTTAAAAGGATTTGCGTTTATAGAAGTCAATGACGGCTCCTCACTAGCTAATTTGCAAGTGGTCATCAATCAGGATTTACCAGACTACGAAGCCATTATTAAAAAGCTGAATACAGGTGCTTCGGTGGAGGTGAGTGGGCTACTAGTGGCTTCTCAAGGGAAGGGACAGCGCATTGAATTAACAGCCGCAGCAGTGAAAGTTTATGGAGAAGCTGATCCCGAAACCTACCCTCTGCAAAAGAAACGCCACTCCTTTGAATTTTTACGCACAATAGGACACTTGCGATCGCGGACTAACTCCTTTGGTGCAGTTTTCCGGGTGAGAAACGCCTGTTCTACAGCCATTCACCAATTTTTCCAAGAGAGAGGCTTTTTATGGGTACATACACCTGTAATTACAGCTAACGACTGCGAAGGCGCGGGTGAACTATTCAGCGTCACCAGCTTCGACCTCAAAAACATACCCCGCACAGAAACTCAAACAGTAGATTACACCCAGGACTTTTTTAGTAAACCCACCTATTTAACAGTTAGCGGTCAGTTAGAAGCCGAGGTCATGGCCATGGCCTTTACTAACGTCTACACATTTGGCCCCACATTCCGGGCGGAAAATTCCAATACCTCGCGCCACCTCGCCGAATTTTGGATGGTGGAACCAGAAATGGCCTTCTGTGACCTAGATGGTAATATGGATTTAGCCGAAGCCTTTCTCAAACAGGTTTTTCGATATGTGTTAGAGAAATGTCCAGAAGACATGGAATTTTTCAACCAACGCATTGATAATACTGTTTTAGCCACAGCCGACAATATTATTAATAATCAATTTGAGCGATTAACTTATACAGAAGCAGTCAAATTATTAGAAAAAGCCAATGTCAAATTTGAATATCCAGTGAGTTGGGGCTTAGATTTACAATCAGAACATGAAAGATATTTAGCAGAACAGCTGTTTAAAAAGCCTGTAATTGTCACAGATTATCCAGCCCAAATTAAAGCATTTTATATGCGTTTGAATGAGGATGAAAAAACCGTTCGCGCCATGGACATTCTTGCACCTAAAATTGGGGAAATTATCGGCGGTTCTCAAAGAGAAGAAAGGTTAGATGTATTGGAACGCCGTATTTTAGCCCAGGGAATGCAGCCAGAAGATTTATGGTGGTACATGGATTTACGCCGTTATGGTACTGTTCCCCATGCTGGTTTCGGCTTAGGCTTTGAAAGACTGGTGCAATTTATCACAGGTATGGGAAACATCCGGGATGTGATTCCCTTCCCTCGCACACCACAAAGCGCCGATTTCTAGTAGCCTAAGCCATCATATAAATCTCTTGCAGCCTTAACCCACACTAAAAGAACACAAAAAACTTAGGGTGGGTGAGGTACACAGGGTCATATTGTAGCGATAAATATTTGTAATTTTGAGACGTAACTCACTCTATGGTTATTTCCAGTTGGGAAGACGGGGAATTTAGGTGGAGTGATGTAGTGATAATTTTAGGTGATATCCGGGTTGGAACATGGCAGTTGAGGACTGTATTATGAATTATGAATTATGAAGTTTGAATTAAAAAAACCCAAATTTAGCTTCACAATTCATAATTTGTTAGCCGTCAAACTAAAGTCAGGATGCCAAAACAAGCTTGAGTTTTGAGCTATTCTGTGTAACTCAAAACTCAGAACTTGGGAAATCAGCACACAGATTAAGCCATTTGATTTTCAATCGCCCAACGCGCTAGTTCAGTACGGTTGTGGAGATTAGTTTTGCCCAACATATTGGACACATGGCTTTCAACTGTACGCTGACTCACGTTTAGTTCTTCGGCAATTTCCCGATTAGCTAAACCCCTAGCGACAAACTGTACCACTTTCAGTTCAGTTGGGGTTAACTGTACATCAAAGGGAACCTGAATTCGGGAACCGTTTTCTCCTCCTTTAGCTTGGTGTTCTTTCCAACGGGTAGTTTGCTTCAGCGAAGATTCTACTTGTGCTACGAGTTCTTCTGGTTCAAAGGGCTTGACCATATAAACATCAGCCCCTTTGTTCAGACCTTTAACTCGCTCTGCACTTTGGCCCTTCGCTGATAGGAAAAGCACGGGAATCCAGGCGGTGCGTTCATTTTGTCGGAGTTGTTCTACAAAAGTATATCCGTCCATCTCCGGCATGATGACGTCACAGATGATCATATCTGGAATATCTTGTTGAAGAATTCCCAGGGCTTCTCGTCCATTTTCGGAAGTGTTAACTTCATAGCCTCTAAATTCCAGGTAGTCCTTCACCAGCAAGATGAGGTTAGGGTCATCGTCAATCAGTAGCAGTCTTTTGTGATCTTTCATGCTGGGCTCTTTCATAGCATTGGCACTTTTCGCGCTTCGGTCCATCAAGGTGTTGAGTGGTTATCCTTTATGGTGGATCATTGAGGTGTTGTCCTTTTTCTACTTAACTTGCCTTTGCCTTCTGGAAGTCTTAAAAGTGGTGATTACTTTTGATCAGACGACGAGAACATGGGCAAACTTGCGGTAAGGATACGTAGAGCAGTAGTATTTATAATGCGCTATTATATATCGCTTTGAAAGTGGCGGGTGAAAAAAACACTGATTAAATAATCATGCTTCTAATTCACGAGGTACATATTGGCTGAAGATGACCCTAACTTAAAAAAACCGCCCTTTCAGAGGCTTACTGCTTTACTATATCCTGGTGATGTTCAGCCTTGACAAATGTTCGCAAGCAAGTAGAGGAGTTATCGGCACAAGATGGGTCAAAATGCATATTCTTGCACCACCATTATGCCTATCGAGTGTTTTGGGATGACTGGCTCAATAACTTCTGGTATTGCCGAGCAAAACCAGGAACCATATGGGTAGACCACCATTATCGGTCTACAGCAACAAACCCGCAAGAGATAGGCTGTAGTCTTATAGGTAGGATATAAGTGGGAGACTTCCTGTTTAATTCACCCTTGGGCTTTAGTCAGTGTTCCCAATATCCAAGACTAACTTGTTTTGCACAGAAGTGAGTAACTGTCTGGTCAGCACAGATAAAATTCTCTGGCTGAATTTCTGCCATTGCTCATATTTCTAGACAATTACTTAGGGCTTTGTCATCAAGAAACTGAGTAATTTTGGCGAGTTCACGGCGTCACCCTACCAGTGTAGTCTTACTCATCGAGCGGCACCCTGATTACAGTTTTATAACAATTTACCGGTTTTGCACATAAATTTATCTATATAAAAATATTCGTAACTTACCCAGCAAAACCCGATATATCGAAATGATGCAGTATTTATACTTAAGTAGTCCAGCCATATGCTGGTGCGGGAACCCGTACTCAATTAATTATTGCCATTTTATGCTGCTTTTAGGTAGATTAGCACTCAGGAGTTGAGAGTGCTAACTCTGGAGAAAAAATATTTATGGCAGCTGTAACTTTAAGCGTTTCTACAGTTAAACCCCTAGGCGATCGCGTTTTCGTAAAAGTGAGCGCCCCCGAAGAAAAAACTGCAGGTGGACTGTTTTTACCTGACAACGCCCAGGAAAAACCCCAAGTAGGCGAAGTAGTAGCACTTGGACCTGGCAAGCGTAACGATGACGGTAGCCGTCAGACATTAGACATTCAAGTCGGGGATAAAGTGCTGTACTCCAAGTACGCCGGCACTGATATCAAGCTCGGCACAGAAGAATACGTACTGCTTTCTGAAAAAGATATATTAGCAGTCGTTAACTAATAGGGAATGGGTACAGACGCGATGGGGCGACCCCCACGCCGAAAGCCCAACCCCTAAAGTCCAATTAAAAATCTTGACTTACTCCCTGAATAGACATACCTATGGCAAAGCGCATTATCTACAACGAAAACGCCCGTCGCGCCCTCGAGCGAGGCATTGACATCTTGGCTGAGGCTGTAGCTGTCACCCTAGGCCCTAAAGGTCGTAACGTAGTTCTCGAAAAGAAATTTGGCGCACCCCAAATCGTTAATGACGGTGTAACCATCGCCAAAGAAATCGAATTAGAAGACCACATTGAAAACACAGGCGTGGCTTTGATTCGTCAAGCTGCTTCTAAGACCAACGACGCCGCTGGGGATGGTACCACCACTGCCACCGTTTTAGCCCACGCCATGGTCAAAGAAGGCTTACGCAACGTTGCAGCTGGTGCTAATGCAATTTCCCTGAAGCGTGGTATTGATAAAGCTGCTACCTTCTTGGTAGAGAAGATTGCTGAACACGCCCGTCCAGTAGAAGATTCTAAATCCATTGCCCAAGTTGCTTCGATTTCAGCTGGTAACGATGAAGAAGTCGGCCAGATGATTGCCCAAGCAATGGACAAAGTAGGCAAGGAAGGCGTAATTTCTCTCGAAGAAGGGAAATCTATGACCACCGAGCTAGAAATTACCGAAGGGATGCGCTTTGACAAAGGCTATATCTCTCCCTACTTTGCCACCGATGCTGAACGCATGGAAACGGTCTTTGATGAGCCTTTCCTGCTGCTCACCGATAAGAAAATCGCTTTGGTACAAGATTTAGTACCAGTTCTCGAGCAAGTAGCTCGTGCCGGTCGTCCTTTAGTGATTATCGCTGAGGATATTGAAAAAGAAGCTTTAGCTACCTTGGTGGTTAACCGTCTGCGGGGTGTGCTGAACGTTGCGGCTGTAAAAGCTCCTGGCTTTGGCGATCGCCGTAAAGCTATGCTCGAAGATATCGCCGTTCTCACTGGTGGTCAGTTAATTACTGAAGACGCTGGTTTGAAGCTAGAAAACACCAAACTAGAAAGCCTGGGTAAAGCTCGCCGGATCACCATTACCAAAGACAACACCACCATTGTTGCTGAAGGTAATGAAGTTGCTGTTAAGGCTCGTTGCGAGCAAATCCGTCGTCAGATGGAAGAAACCGAATCTTCCTACGACAAAGAGAAGTTACAAGAACGTCTTGCTAAACTCTCTGGTGGTGTAGCTGTGGTCAAAGTGGGTGCAGCCACCGAAACCGAAATGAAAGATAAGAAGCTACGCCTGGAAGACGCTATCAACGCTACCAAAGCGGCTGTAGAAGAAGGTATCGTTCCCGGCGGTGGTACAACTCTAGCTCATCTGGCTCCTAGCCTGGAAGAGTGGGCTAACAGCACCCTCACCGGTGAAGAATTAACAGGTGCTTTGATTGTAGTTCGGGCTTTACCTGCGCCTCTGAAGCGGATTGCTGAAAACGCCGGTCAGAATGGTGCTGTCATTGCTGAACGCGTCAAAGAGAAAGAATTCAACGTTGGTTACAATGCTGCTACCAATGAATTTGTTGATTTGTTAGCCGCTGGTATTGTTGACCCTGCGAAAGTAACTCGTTCTGCTCTGCAAAATGCTGCTTCGATCGCTGGTATGGTGTTGACAACCGAATGTATCATCGTTGACAAGCCAGAGCCTAAAGACGCAGCTCCTGCTGGTGGCGCTGGTATGGGTGGCGGTGACTTCGATTACTAATACTCTCTAAGTCACATAAATTAAAAAAGCTCCATTCCCTTGTGGGTGGGGCTTTTTTTGTGGCAATCACAACCCAGAGTGAGTAAATGTAATAATTAATAAAAAACACGTTTTATAATATCATCAACTTAATTAAATATAGCGTGTCTCAATCTTGTGAAGTACAGATTCAATGGTAACAAGCTTGTTTAAAAAGATTTAGGCATACCTCAGTTGCTTAGGAAATGCTATAAATTTGCCCACAATGTCGATATTTTCCTGATTTACCCAATTTTCCCCACATGAACATGATGAGGAATGAGGTTGTTATGCAACCTAGCGATTCAAAGAATATTGGAGCAATTCTTCTTACGTGATTAATAGAAGAAATCTGACGGTGTGACAAAAACCTTTGAATTAAATACGCAGCAAGGGTTTTGAAGGTTTGCGCCTTGAAAAAGTAAACATCATTTTCTGGCTTTACTGATTCTATTCTCAATAACTAAACTCCACAAGTCTGATTTTTATCTTGGAATAGGTTTCCAATTTGTTTTAATCTTTTCAAGGCTGACTCTTTCATAATCCTTATTCGATAAGGGTTTGAGCCTAAGTTGTCACCCCTTCAGAGAAGAAATACAAAGCTTATAATCTTTAATATCAAATGAACGACCACAAACTTCATTATCCCAATTAGCCCAAAAAGTAACTAATATTCTGACATGACACACTTAAAATATGAAGGTTATTACGAAGTAAAACTAACTAAATTAGTTAGAGAAAAATTTGGAGACACTAATGTTTATGGACAAACTGCTAAATCATTATTGACAAAGGCAACTGGTTTTATTGGTGATTATGATTTTACGCTGAATCCTTATCGGGGTTGTCAGTATGGGTGTAGTTATTGTTATGCGGCTGCATTTAGTCCCAATAGTAAGATGCGGGATGATTGGGGTAAATGGGTAATTTTTAAAGAAAATTCTGCCCAAGTTTTGACTAAGGAATTACAAAAATGGTATAAGCAACACCCTCAAACTCCTCCCAGAATTTACATGAGTAGCGTTACAGATCCTTATCAACCTCTGGAATCTCGCCATCAGTTGACTCGGAGGTTGTTAGAAGTAATGCTAGATGTTAGGAATGATGGCTATGCCACACCAACATTAGTAATTCAAACTCGAAGTCCAATTATTACAAGAGATATTGATTATTTACAACGATTTAAACGCTTACGTATTAATATGAGTATTCCCACTGGAAGTGAATCAGTTAGAAAAGACTTTGAATCACGCTCGCCTAGCATTAAAGCCAGATTAAATGCCATAATTAAACTTAAGCAAAGTATTGACTCCTTCAAAGGTTTCGTACCCAAAATATCTATTACAATCACTCCATTACTACCTACTTTACCCAGTGATGAAGGTGCTTTTATTAGTAAGTTAGCTGTTGCTGATAGAGTCGTAATTCAAGATTTTCATCTTAATCATAATCGTTCTCTCATAGCATCAACTCGTCAGGAAGCCAGGGAGATAAAGCAAAAATATGATTGGTGGTATAATGCAGAAAATTTTAGCTATGTCAAATTTAAAGAAAAACTATTTAATCAACTTCCTGGTGTAGAAATTAAAGAAGGTAAAGAGGGATTTGGATATGAGTAATCCGATTGCTAATTGGTGGCGTAGTCAGCAATTTAACTCAGCATTAAAACGTGGTGATACTAAAAAAGCAGAGCAATTATTGCAAGCTATTCAACAATCAGGTGCAAGTTTTTCCTGGATAGAGAAATTATTTAGAGATAAATTGCAACTTGACCGTTATTCTCAAGACTATAAAAGGGAAATAGCCAATTTAACTAAACAAATAACAGATGAGCGTCATCAAACAGATAATCTAACATTATTACCAGAAAAAAAGTTTATTAAATTTGTCAAGGAAAATTTTAATTTAGTTCAGCATGATGAATATAAACTACAGGTTACCGGTATCGACCAACAAATATTTGATGACTTTGAAGCTAGTCTGGTTGAATATCTAAAAGTAGAGTTTAGAAGATTTTCTCAAGAAGAGTTATATCTTAGAATAAACGATGCCTTAGAAGACATTAATAAGTTAAAAATTGGACAAGATCCAAACTATAATTTCAGTTTGACTCCCCATGTCTATTTTATGAAGTTTTTTTTAGAGAATGTATATTGTTTATATTTAGCTTGGTTTTTGGTTTATCAGGATGGCTTACTACCAACTCAGGTAAAAATTCTTGATATTGCAGCAGGTCCAGGAACAGTTGCTTATGCTTTAGCTTTATTTTTTAAAAGTGCTGTTAATTTTTGTAAAATTCCTCCAATTCATATATCTTATTACTCTTTAGAACAGCAAGATGATTTGCAGTTTAGAGGACTACAGTTTTGGCGCCGATATATTGAGTCCCAGATAACGCCTATTAATACCTACTTTCGCTTTGTTACTTCTGACGTTTTTAGTTGGAATTATCAATGTGCTAATTTACCTGGTGATTTTTTTGACTTCATTATTATTTCGCACTGTTTCTTTTCTGATAGAAATAAAAGAATACAAGTTCATGATATTTATCAACAAGTTATTGCTAAAAGTTTAAATGCGCAAGGTTATGTTATCCTAGTAATACAAGATAAGAAATTATTTAGGTTTTATAACTGTCCACAAAGTGAAGATTTAGAACAGGAAAGAAATATTGTTATTAAGTTTGTTTCTGATTTAGGTTTAAAGCTGGTTTGGTATAGATATTTAACATCTACAGATTCCCGATTATCCTATCCTCCTGCTCAATTTGCTAGGTTTGCTAGGGAAAATTTACCGAAGCAAGTAAATATGAGTCCAATGATCCATAAATATTTTAATCAAATGTATGATTCTCACTATACATTAGATGATTATGTAATTTTGGCACAAAAGCAGAATATCAAAGCTTGATGAAAAGGGTAGAATTTAAAGTTTTGTAATTATATAAACTCAGTCCTGAAGGTGTAAAGGTTTAATTTTATAAATGAGTTCTAATCCCGCAAAAGGTTGGCATGGCAAACTTAATCTAGTATATGCCGATCGCCTGAATAATACCGAGTTAATTCACAGTCGCCAGCAAGCACCCCTAAAGGTACAACGGCCTTTCTATCCAGAGGGGGCAAAAATTTGTCATAGTGTGATATTACACACTGCCGGCGGTGTGGTAGGGGGCGATCGCCTATCCTATAACCTCCACCTCCAACCCCAAGCAGAAGCATTAATTACCACAGCAGCAGCCAGTAAAATATACAGAAGTAACGGACTACAAGCAACGCAAAATATAAACATCCAAATTGATGCAGGTGCTTGTTTAGAATGGCTACCCCAAGAAACGATAATATTTAACGGAGCAATTTATCGCCAAGATTTACGGGTAGAATTAGCACCGGGAGCCAGTTGGTTAGGTTGGGAAATTACCCGATTTGGTCGGACAGCCAGAGGTGAGAAATTTTTACAAGGAGAATGGCGATCGCACACAGAAATTTGGCGGGAAGGCCTTCCCCTGTGGATTGATCGCCAATGGTTACCAGGTAGCGAAGAGGTTTTTCACAGTCCTCATGGTTTAGCGGGACAACCAATAGTAGGTAGTCTGGTTTGGGTAGGAAATCCTATTTCTGGGGAAACCTTGGCAAAAATGCGGAATTTATGGGCGGGTACAGGAGAAATCGGTGTGACACAGTTACAAAATGGATTTTTGTGTCGATATCGTGGTACTTCCACATCAGAAGTGAGAAACTGGTTTACAGTTATTTGGCAATTACTACGAGTATCCGTTTTAAATCGTAGTAGCTGTGTACCTAGAGTATGGCAGGTTTGAACAAAGCATAGAGGATAAGAGAATGCAACTGACACCCCAAGAAAAAGATAAACTGTTGATTTTCACCGCCGCCTTATTAGCAGAGAGACGTAAAAATAGGGGTTTAAAATTAAACTATCCAGAAGCAGTCGCCTATATTTCCGCTGCTATTTTAGAAGGAGCAAGAGATGGGCAAACTGTAGCAGAACTAATGACTTATGGGACAACCGTATTAACAAAAGATGATGTTATGCCAGGTATACCCGAAATGGTACAAGAAGTCCAGATAGAAGCAACCTTTCCCGATGGTACTAAGTTAGTAACTGTACATAATCCCATTAGATAATTATTAGGTAAAAGTAAAACCATGATTCCAGGGGAAATTATTACACCAGATGGCGACATAGAATTAAATGCAGGTCGTCCTACCATTAAACTACAAGTTGCTAATACAGGCGATCGACCGATTCAAGTGGGTTCCCATTTTCACTTTTATGAAGTGAATCCAGCCTTAGATTTTCACCGGGAACAAGCGCGGGGAATGCGACTTGATATTCCCGCAGGAACAGCAGTAAGATTTGAACCGGGAGACCAAAAAGAAGTTACCCTAATACCCTTAGTGGGGAGTCGTCAAGTTTACGGGTTTAATAGCAAAGTTAATGGGAGTCTTTAATAATTAGGAGTAATTTACTATGCCTTATAGAATCTCTCGTCAAGCCTATGCAGAAACCTATGGTCCTACAGTAGGCGATCGCATTAGACTAGCTGACACAGAATTATTTATTGAAGTAGAACAAGATTTTACCACCTATGGCGATGAAGTGAAATTTGGTGGCGGTAAAGTTATTAGAGATGGAATGGGACAATCCCCCATTTCTAACGCCGATGGCGCGGTAGATTTAGTGATTACAAACGCCTTAATTCTGGATTGGTGGGGTGTGGTCAAGGCAGATATTGGGATTAAAGACGGTAAAATTTTCAAAATCGGTAAGGCGGGAAATCCTTATATTCAAGACAATATAGATATTATTATTGGGCCGGGTACGGAAGCTTTAGCTGGGGAGGGAATGATCCTCACTGCTGGGGGTATTGATAGTCATATTCATTTTATTTGTCCTCAGCAAATTGAGGTGGCGATCGCTTCTGGGATTACTACTATGTTGGGTGGTGGTACTGGACCTGCTACGGGAACAAACGCTACCACCTGCACCCCTGGACCTTGGAATATGCACCGGATGTTACAAGCTGCTGATGCGTTCCCCATGAATTTAGGCTTTTTGGGTAAAGGTAACACCAGTCAACCCCAAGGAATAGTAGAACAAATTTTAGCAGGTGCGATGGGGTTAAAACTTCATGAAGACTGGGGAACTACCCCCACCACTATTGATACTTGTTTGGGTGTAGCTGATGAATATGATGTGCAAGTAGCAATTCACACAGATACTCTCAACGAAGCCGGGTTTGTAGAAGATACCATCGCCGCTTTTAAACATCGTGCTATCCATACTTACCATACTGAAGGTGCAGGGGGTGGACACGCTCCAGATATTATTAAGGTTTGCGGACAAGCCAATGTTTTACCGTCTTCTACCAACCCCACACGCCCTTACACTGTCAACACCTTAGAGGAACATCTAGATATGTTGATGGTATGTCATCACCTCGACCCTAGCATTCCTGAAGATGTGGCTTTTGCTGAGTCCCGTATCCGCCGAGAAACCATCGCCGCTGAGGATATTTTACATGACCTAGGCGCGTTTAGTATGATTGCTTCCGATTCTCAAGCTATGGGTAGGGTAGGAGAAGTCATAATTCGTACCTGGCAAACCGCCCATAAAATGAAGGTACAACGGGGAAGCCTTGCAGGGGATGGACTGGCGGATAATAATCGCGCCAAGAGATATATTGCAAAATATACGATTAATCCCGCAATTACTCATGGTATTTCCCAGTATGTCGGCTCTGTGGAACCAGGGAAACTAGCAGACTTGTGCTTGTGGCGACCGGCGTTTTTTGGTGTGAAACCAGAAATTGTCATTAAAGGTGGGATGATTGCGTGGTCACAGATGGGTGATGCTAATGCTAGTATTCCCACACCCCAACCGGTACATATGCGCCCTATGTTTGCTAGTTTTGCGGGTGCGCGTCACGCTACATCTTTAACTTTTGTTTCCCAAGCTGCGGCGCAAAGGGAAATTAACAGCCAATTGGGTTTACAAAAGTCCATGGTTGCTGTTTCGGGGACACGTCAAATCAGTAAAGGAGATATGAGGCTAAATGATGCGCTCCCACGGATTGAAGTTGACCCAGAAACCTATGAGGTGAGAGCTGATGGTGAATTGTTGACTTGTGAACCCGCCAAGGTTTTACCCATGGCGCAAAGATATTTTCTGTTTTAGATCATCTAACTACTGGAGAATAAATTTAAATGCCTGGACAAATAGTTACAAATATGTTAATAGACAATTTACTCAATATTCCTGAGATGCTCTATAATCAACGGGAATTTTTTCAAACTGGTAAAACAAAAGATGTTAGTTTCCGCCTAGAACAACTCAAAATTCTCAAACAAGCAATACTTGAGAATGAACAAGCAATCATTCAAGCACTAAAAGCAGACTTACATAAACCCGAATTTGAAACTTATGCTATAGAAATTGGTGTAGTCAGTGAAATAGATTACGCTATCAAACATCTCAAGAGTTGGACTAAACCGAAAAAAGCACCAGTTCCCTGGAAGTTCTTTACCTACTCGGCTAAAATTTATCCAGAACCTCTAGGGGTTGTTTTAATTATCGGTCCTTGGAACTATCCTTTACAGCTAATTATTTCTCCTTTAGTAGGTGCGATCGCAGCGGGTAATTGTGCTATTATAAAGCCTTCAGAAATTGCGCCCCATACTTCTAATTTATTAGCTGAAATCATTGGTAAGTATTTTCCGTCAGAGTATATCGCCGTAGTAGAAGGAGGTATAGAAACCAGTGAAAAACTCCTAGCAGAAAAGTTTGATCATATCTTTTTCACTGGTGGGACAAAAGTTGGCAAAATTATCATGGCCGCTGCAGCTAAACATCTCACACCAGTTACTTTAGAATTAGGCGGTAAAAGTCCCTGTATTGTAGATACTGATATTAATCTTGAACATACCGTTAAACGCATAACTTGGGGAAAATTTATCAATGCAGGACAAACTTGTATTGCACCTGATTATCTGTTAGTTCATCAAAAAATCAAACAAGATTTAGTAGATGGTCTGAAAAAATGCCTCAAAGAATTTTATGGAGATAATCCGGCAAATAGTCCAGATTATGCCAGGATAATCAGTCAAAAGCAATTTGACAGATTGGTTAATCTGATTCAAGATGGGCAAATTATCATAGGGGGAGAAACCAAAGCTGAGGAACTTTATATCGCTCCTACCTTACTTGATCATGTTTCTTTAACAGATCCAGTCATGGAAGAAGAAATATTTGGCCCTATCCTGCCTATAATTGAATATACAGATATTACAGAAGCGATCGCCTTAATTAACTCCCGTCCCAAACCCTTAGCTTTATATATATTTACTCAGAATCAGACCCTGCAAAAACAAGTTTTACAGGCAACTTCATCGGGTGGAGTGTGTATAAACGACACAGTAATGCAAGTAGGTGTGTCATCTTTACCCTTTGGTGGTGTAGGTGACAGTGGGATTGGTAGCTATCATGGTAAAGCCAGTTTTGACACCTTTTCCCATGACAAAAGTGTTTTAAAAAATTCTTTTTGGTTGGATTTAGACTGGCGATACGCTCCCTACCAAGGCAAATTATCTGCATTAAAACGAATTCTGGGCTAGAACTTCTATTGAAGACCACCAGTAATGGGTAACGGGGTTTCCCAATTACTCATTACCGTAACCTATGAATCTAAAGCCTAGCTTGTCCAGAAAATTATGATTCTGCTTCGTCTTCTTCAGCGGTGGGATAGACAAAGGTAGAACGTCCAGACAAAATTGACTTACCCAGAGAAAGAGCCTTTTGGGCTTCGACAGCAGCTTTATGTCTCCAGGTGGCTCGACGCTTATCTCGTTTTGATTTGGATGTTTTCTTCTTAGGGACAGCCATAGTAGCGGATCTCGCAATTTTTGACAACCTCCCTATTCTAAGCTATAAACTCGACTTTTATAGGGGCGGTTTCAAATGCCAAAATTCCGATTTGCGCTATGGCTTTGGGAATATTTACAAATCAATTGCCGTTTACAGTCAAATAATTCAGCGAAATATCCGGATCTTTTTGCCAATTTGGCCAATAAATAAATGTAAAGAGGATGATCAATGATCTTGGTTGAGCAATATTCTTGACTGTAGCCTAATCGACCTCAGTGATCACTGGTAATATGATATTTATTAAATATCATAAGTTAGTTACTTTAATATAAAAAATGCTTATATTTCAGGTACTGGATCAGATTGTGCAAAAAGTATAAAACATAGGTTAGCTTTGTTTTTTCAGCAAAGCCGAGCGCAATTTTAGGCAATACAAGAATCAATAACCTACAAAGAGCGGGATGGCAAATTACTGGGCGATCACAATTGGCATCAATCAATATCAGTTCTTTCAACCCTTACGTTGCGCTCAAGCAGATGCCGAGGTGTTAAATAGTTTTTTGGTTGAAGAGGGAGGGTTACTACAGCAGCGCTGTTTATTGATGACAGAGTCCTCGCCACCCATTGGGGATATATCCACCTATCCCACTAAGCAGAATATTCTGCTGTTGTTGGAGGATTTGACCGCGGGTTGTTGGCAACCACAAGATCATCTGTGGTTATTCTTTAGCGGTTATGGGGTGAGTTACAAGGGCAAAGATTACTTAATGCCAGTGGAAGGAAATCCGGAATTGGTGGCAGAAACTGGCATAGAATTGCGATCGCTGATGCAAAGTCTGCAATTGGCTGAAGTTAATACAGTGCTGCTGCTGGACATCAATCGTGCTTTTGGCACCCAAGCAAATAGCCCCGTGGGAGCAGAAACCATAGAACTAGCTAAAGAACTACAAATTGCGGCTATTCTTTCTTGTCAATGTGATGAATTTTCCCATGAAAGTAGCGAACTGGGTCATGGGTTCTTCACAGCCGCATTATTAGAGGCTTTGCGTTCTGGTAATGCCACTCACTTAGCTGATCTAGACAGCTATTTAAGTGTTCTTACCCCAGAATTATGTCAACACTATTGGCGACCTGTCCAAACCCCGGTAACGATATTTCCATCTCACCAAGAAGCGATATTACCCCAGTCGGAGATAGAAAGCCACAAGGAACCAGTTAAAGCCGAACCAGTTATTTTTCCGGAGGAAAGCTTTGCCGTGTCGGTGACTGCGCCTGCTCTGGGCGCAACAACCCCCCCCAATTTACCCAAGACGCAAAACGTGACTATGTGGGGAGAATACCTGGGTGTGGAAACTACCCTGGGTAGTCAATCACCCTCTGTGAATTTGCCGAATTTTATACCTATTGGCAAATTATCAGAATCACAAGTCCCAGGCTCACAGCAGGGGCAGTATCTCAACCAACAGAACACCCCAACCACCAGAGGGGAGGGCTTCATTCCTCATGTACCTCAAGCCGATGACTCGCCATTACCCGAGAATCAGACAGATCCCCCCCTATGGAAACAGTTTTTATTTTGGGGAGGCGGTACTATGCTGGTAGTCGCTTTGATTTCTATAGTTATTCTCCGCAATCAAGTAAGATATTTGCAAGTCAAACAGACTACAGAAATATCACCTTCATCACCTCCCACCGGAACACTTGAACAAAATCATTCTTCTGCCTCTGAAACACCACCATTAACTCCGAGACAACAAACCCCATCTAATGCCCAAGTTTCCTCTAATTCTGAGTCTAAAAAGCGCAGTCAAGCAGTTTCAGAATTATCAAGAATGTCTCTGAGAGAAACCCAAGCCAGTGATCTGAGCAAAGCGATCGCCAATGCTAAGGCAATTCAACCAGGTGAAGCACTCTACAAACAAGCTCAGGAGAACATTCAAGTTTGGAGTCGCATGATCCTAGAGTTAGCAGAGAGTCGTGCCGAAAAAAAAGAATATACAAGTGCCATTGCTGCCGCCCAATTAATTACTCCCGACCAAGACCTTTATTCTCAAGCACAACTGGCAATTACCCAATGGCAGTTAGAAGCTAAACAATATTTAAGTAATAATATTGTTATAGATGCAGCTGAGGCGTTAATTAGACCTGGACAAGCATCATCATATAATCGTGCCATTGAAGTCGCTAAAAGAGTACCACCAGGTCAACCGGGATTTGATCGCGCCCAAAAATCCATGAATGAATGGAGTAGACAAATTTTGGCACTGGCGAAGAGTCGAGCAGAGCAAGGTAATATCGAAGCGGCAATTGAAACCGCTACTTTAGTCCCAGAGATGACAGGAATTTACGAAGATGCTCAAGAAGCCATCCAAAAATGGCGGGCTACCCAGAAGAATTAAAAAGAGTTAGGAACTAAGGATTAACTCCCAACTCTTAACTTTTCACTGAGCAACAAAGCACTGAGTATTAGCAGTATTGCGACACATCCTCGCCACATTCGTCAGCAAGGTAGCACAAAGCGCGGAAACGTAAGCCCACGAGTTCCTCGTATAAAGGATTGAGTTTACACATAGGCGGAATGTGAAACAGGGTTTTACCAAATAATTTGATATCGCGCTCAAAGGGACATTGAGCCGGAATCAGTTTACACAACAGATGAGATCGTTGGCGATTATTAACTGGAATGCTATCTACCCAATGGCGCAGGGGTTGGAGGATATCATGGTTAGACTGGGAAGTTGAATCTTGTAACTGACTTATAGGAGCTTTGTTAGTATCGCCTTGATTAAAAGATCCCCAGCTTGTTAACAAAAACTTCTTGGTGGTATTATCAAATACCTTCATGGTTAATCCTCTATATTAATGAGGTTATTCACCTTAGTGATGAATATATACAACGTAGCATTGATTTTTGCCGGAGGAATTATTCTCTGACTAAGTCACAATCGGGCGTTACACTAGCCACTTAGGTCATAATCCAACTTATGACTACGTCAAGTTAATCGTAATTGTCGCTATATCGGTAGTGTGATCATGCAATCTTATTCATAACTTGACATACTTTAAATTTTAATAAAGCCATCTGTCATTAGACAGGGTTTAGTGTAACTTTTATAAAAGTTAACATAAAAAAGGCTGGGAATATCTTTGGTAAACCAAAATAGTACTTTTGTCCGATCTGCTCCATAGAATGACTTACGTGATAACTATGAACGGAATGTGATTGTGCAGAAATTGGCAATTTATGCAGTCTTGGGGCTAACTTATCTGGGTTTAGCATTAGGTTACATCCGATCCAAAAAAAGCTAACTAATGCTAACAAAACTCAGCTTTTTCTTCTGTGTTTCACCCTAGAAGTGTCGGCACTATCTAGTCCACAGGCTAACACGGTCAATCTGACCGCTTCTGGTTTTAAATTCATCGCAGCGTTTAAATCTCTCAGGACTTACGCAAAACACAACGAAAGTGCGGGTAATTCATGAATCACCCCTATATCAGAACCAGGTTTTTAGTCCAATCTTGCGTAAGTCGTATTATTATCATTAGTTAAGAAGAACCAAAAAACCCCCGACTCGTCAAAGTCAGGGGTTATCAAATCTTCAACCCTGGTGCAGCGCGATGATTAGGATGCTACCTGGGCTGTGGGGCGAGTCCGCCGTCTTCTACCATCAGCAACCTTGACAGGTGGTTCTTCGGGAATTTGCATCAACAAAGTTACTGTTGGTTGACATTGTAGTTCTCGACGGATAGAGCGTTGCAACTCTCGCTCTAGCATGCCTTGCAATCCACCCCAGTCTACTTCGGGTCTTTCCCCTTCACGAACCTGGGCAAATTCTGACCAACGCACACTGAGCATTTCTTCAATGCGCTGTTGTACCCATTTTTGCACAAGCGATCGCTCTACATTAGTTACTACACCCCGCAGATGAGTTTCTGGTTTAGCCAGGAGCTGGCCGTTCCAATCAATGGCTGTGGCGATGGTGACAATACCTTCTTCTGACATACGTTGTCGTTCTTGGAGAACTTGAGCGCTCACCATACCAGAACTAGTAGTATCCACAAGTTCTATACCACATCTGACAGTACCCGCCACACGGATGGAATCTTGTGTTAATTCCACAATGTTGCCATTTTGGATAATTACCATGTTGTCGGCAGGAATACCCATACTCTGAGCGGTTTCCGAGTGCTTAACCAGCATTCTATGTTCACCGTGAAATGGCACAAAGAACTTGGGACGAGTTAAGGCAATCATCAGTTTTTGTTCTTCCTGACAGGCGTGACCAGAAACGTGAATACCTTTGTCCCTTCCATATACCACTTTTGCCCCTTGAATCATCAATTTATCGATGGTGTTGACCACTGCGATCGTATTGCCAGGAATGGGGTTAGCAGAGAATATTACTGTGTCCCCTGGGCGGATTTTGATTTGGGAGTGTTCTTTGTTGGCAATGCGGGTCATGGCTGCCATGGTTTCACCCTGAGAGCCAGTTGTCAAAATCAAGACTTTCTCATCCGGTAAATTGCGGACTGCATGCAATGGCTGGAACAGACTATCATCACACTTGATGTAACCCAGATTGCGAGCATGAGCAATCAAATTCAGCATCGAGCGACCAACAACTGATACCACCCGCTTATGCTTCTGTGCCAACTGTAAAATTATGTTGATCCGATGCACGCTGGAAGCAAAGGTGGTGACAAATAAGCGCCCCGTCGCTTGACCAAATTCCCGGTCAAGGTTGGGATAAACTGAGCGTTCTGAAGGGGTATATCCTGGTACTTCTGCGTTAGTTGAATCACTCAGCAAGCAAAGTACACCTTGTTCACCGTGTTCTGCTAGCCTTTGCAAGTCAAAGTTTTCGCCGTCTACAGGTGTATGGTCGATTTTAAAGTCTCCTGTGTGGATGACTACACCCAGTGGGGTATGAATAGCCACTGTAAAGCTGTCGGCAATGGAGTGGGTATTGCGGATATATTCCACAAAGAAATGTTGACCAATGCGCACCACATCCCGGGGTTTAACTGATCTTAAATCGGTGCGATCGCGTACCCCTGCTTCTTCTAGTTTACCCTCTAGCATTGCCATTGCTAGTCTAGGACCATAGATTACCGGGATATCAAATTGCTTGAGGTGGAAGGCAATACCGCCTATATGGTCTTCATGACCGTGTGTGACGATCATACCTTTAATTTTCTGGCGATTCTCCCGTAGATAGGTTGTATCTGGTAGGACAATATTTACCCCTAGCATTCCTTTGGTCGGAAAGGCTAATCCCGCATCTAAAAGAATAATTTCGTCCTCATACTCAAAAACGCAAGTATTTTTGCCAATCTCATGTAATCCGCCCAATGGAATAATTTTGAGGGCAGATTTAGTTTCGTTGTTTACCATTATTTTCCTTGGATTGTTGTTGTTTTTCTTCAGAGTTAATAAATTCAAATTCAGCAATCTTGTTATGAAATCAAATACTAGGTTCCTATCTGAAAGCAGGTATATTTTGCGTGAGATTGTTCATTTATTCCTGTTATAAAAAAAGTATTTTACATATATAACTTTTATCTAATCTCTCTACTCTGCGGTGGGACTCTACACGTTTACATCTTTGGTTACTTTGATCCTATACCTTACTCAACTACAAAATCAGATATCTATGACGGTTTTAGCGGAGTAATTTCTCTGGTAAACCAGTTAAAATTACTCTCACTCAAGTTAGTAAGCATTCAATAAGTTACTATCTAGTTAAATTAAGTTCTTCCAGCACTGCTCTTAACTTATCAGTAACATCTGAGTCAGCTTCCCACAGGGGTAGACGAGTTGACCCGACATCCCAACCTTGAAGTTTCAATGCTTGTTTAATTGGAATGGGATTTGTAGTTAAAAATAAAGCTTTAAACAATGGAAATAGTTGTAGATGAGTTTCATTAGCACTGGCGATTTTTCCCACACTAAAAGCTTGGATCATCTCTTGTAGTTGATTGCCTACCAGATGAGAAGCTACACTCACAACACCTGTAGCTCCAATTGCTAACAAGGGCAGGGTTAGGGAATCATCTCCAGAGTAAATGTCAAATTCTTTTGGTGTCAACCGGCGGATTTCACTCGCCTGGTCTAAATTGCCACTAGCTTCTTTGATACCAACAATATTATCAATTTCCGCTAACTTAGCAACGGTATCTGGACTCAGGTTTTGACCAGTACGCCCAGGAACATTATATAACAGTATTGGCAGTTCTGGACAAGCTTGGGCGATGGCTTGAAAGTGCTGGTAGAGACCCGATTGTGGTGGTTTGTTGTAATAAGGTACAACCTGTAATGAACCATGCACCCCTATTGTAGCAGCTTTTTGGGTGGCAGCGATCGCTTCTTTTGTGGAATTAGAACCACATCCTGCTATCACCTTGGCTTTTCCTCCCACCGCTTGCAATACTTCCACAAACAACTGGTATTCCTCTTCCCAGCTTAGGGTAGGGGATTCACCCGTTGTGCCACATACGATCAATGTATCTGTACCGTTGTTAGCTAGATGTGCTGCTAGTTTTGAGGCTACATCATAGTTGACACTGCCGTCTGCCTTGAACGGCGTAATCATAGCGGTTAAAACTCTGCCAAATTCTCCCACCCTGTTTCACTCCTAATTAGCCTTTTAGTTTTTTATCTCTTGGTGGTTCTCTATTTTAATAACCTATTGCTGAACTTGTTTCCAGGGTAATTCACTCATATTGATTTTTCTACCCAAAAATACCTGAAATTCCATTGCTATTATTGTTCAGTATAAACGTGTGTTTTTGCCGGTTGTATTAGATTTTTTTCTACTAATAGTTCGGCAATTTGGACTGCATTTAACGCAGCCCCTTTACGGATTTGGTCACCAGAAAGCCAAAGTTCCAAGCCGCAAGGGTGAGAAATATCCTGACGAATTCTTCCCACTAGAACATCGTCCTGAGATGTGGCTTCCATGGGCATGGGAAAGTAATTCTTTTCCCAATCTTCGATTAATTTTACTCCAGGAGAGTGACTTAAAATTTCCCTGGCTGTATCTGGACTAAATGGATTTTCAAATTCTAAATTAATTGCTTCGGAATGGGCACGTAGTACAGGAACCCGAATACAAGTAGCAGTAATTCTAATTTGTTGGTCGTTAAAAATCTTGCGGGTTTCGTTGACCATTTTCATTTCTTCCTCACAGTAACCCAAATTGTTTAAAGCTGAGTTATGTGGGAATAAGTTAAACGCCAATGGGTAAGGCAAAACTTCCGTCACCGGTTGCTGTCCTTGTAGTATAGCGCTAGCTTGGGTTTTGACTTCTGCCATGGCCTTGGCACCCGCACCGCTGGCTGATTGATAGGTTGAGACTACAATCCGTTTAATAGGGTTAATTTGATGCAGAGGCCAAATTGCCACTGTCATCAAAATTGTTGTGCAGTTGGGGTTGGCGATAATACCTTTGTGGTTAGCAGCCGCTAGGGGATTCACCTCTGGTACTACCAAGGGAATTTCCGGGCTCATCCGAAAGGCGCTGGAATTATCTATTACTACCGCACCTTTTTCCACAGCCACCGCTGCCCAAGTTTTCGATGTAGAACCCCCAGCACTGGCTAAAACTAAGTCCAGATTTTCCAAGGTGTGATCGCTCACTAATTCTACCGGTAAATCCTCACCTTTAAACCGCAGCGATCGTCCTACACTGCGCTCTGATGCCAATAGCTTCAACTCCCCCACTGGAAAGTTACGGCTTTCTAGTAATTCCAGCAACTCTGTACCCACAGCACCAGTTGCTCCCAAAATAGCTACACGATATGATTTTGACAAATCGGCTTTCTCCTTTCCCTGATCCTGTGTATTCTTTCTCAAACCGCTGATATTTTATACTTATATCTCTAAATAGTGATGGTCTATTTTCAATATTTTTTTAATTCTATGGGATTTTTCGGAAAAAAGTGCATTGATTTTATAGGTGAGATTAAGTTAAAGACATTTAATTTAACTACTATTGCTGCTCAATTCCTCCACTTATCCCGGAAATTATATAATAATATTATACAACAACCTCATGTCCAGTACAAGAAAAGGAGTGTCTACACTTGAGCATGGTGTAATGCTGACAGTTTTTAACCGAACAACTATCGAGATTGTCAAGTGGGTTGCGAATCACGATGGGTGTACTATGATTCAGATTGACTGCAACCAGCACAGTTAAAAATGTAGCCTCCTGTTTAGGTAACAGTCACTTTCAGCCCCACAAGGCACACAGAACCAACAGTAGAACCATTCCTAGCATAAGATACAACTTGAGAAACAAGATATCACGGTATTTGAAAAAACAAGAACTGCTAAAGTTCTTGCATAACTGCGAGTTTCCATAGTTAAACTTATGGCAATAAATTGTCAAGTCCTTTGCCATGAGCAGTAAGCTGGATATCTACTGATAACACTCACCCATATAATAATATGGGATTTTGAGTAACTTGTGGGTTCCCCCCATTCCCAGGGCCAGAGCAATCAAGCCACAGAAGCGGTAAATCGCATCAAGTGCCTACTGGGAGACAAAAAAATCAGAAATAAATACAGAGACGAAGCATGAAAGTTACCCAGGAAAAACTTCCCGCCAGCCAAATCGGCTTGGAAATCGAGATTACGCCAGAAATTACTAAGCAAACTTATGAACAGGTAATTAAAAACTTAGCCAGTAGTACAAGTATTCCTGGGTTTCGTAAAGGTAAAGTACCGCGGCCAATATTGCTACAACGGCTGGGTATAACTCGCATTAAAGCAGCAGCCCTCGAAGAAATACTTCAAGATGGCGTGGAAAAGGCACTCAAACAGGAAGAAATACCGGCAATTGGACAACCACAACTGCGGACTTCTTTTGAGGAATTGATTAGTAATTATGAACCAGGAAAACCCCTAACCTTTTTAGCGGCTGTAGATGTAGAACCAGATGTTAATGTGCTACAGTATACCGGTTTAACAGCTAAAGCGGAGGAAATCAAATACCAATCCAGTCGAGTTGATGAAGTCATAGAAAAGGAAAGGGAACAGTTGGCGACGCTGATTCCTGTGGAAGGACGTGCGGCTCAAATTGGTGATGTGGCTGTGGTTGATTTTAAAGGTGTGCTGGCCAAAGGTGAAGGCGAAGAGGAAACAACCGAACCAACAGCAATTCCGGGAGCTGAAGCCACAGATTTTCAACTGGAATTGCAAGAAGATAAATTTATCCCCGGCTTTGTATCAGGGATGGTGGGAATGAATCCGGGAGAAACCAGAGAAATTGCCGCTCAGTTCCCAGATCCTTACGCTAACGAAGATTTAGCCGGAAAAGCAGCAATTTTCACAGTTACACTTAAAGAACTGAAGGAAAAAGAACTACCAGAATTAAACGATGACTTCGCTCAGGAAGTTAGTGAATTTGAGACCTTGGATGAACTGCGTGCTTCTTTAGAAGCACGATATCAAAAAGAGGCTGAGGAAAAAACTAAATCGAACCAGCAGCAAGCTTTGTTAGCAGAAATTTTGAAGTACGTGGAGGTTGACCTACCACAAACCTTGATTGATAAGGAAATAGACGCAATGCTAACACAAACGGCAATGCGGCTTTCTCAGCAAGGATTAGATGTGAGACAGCTGTTTACCCAAGAAATCATACCCCAATTACGGGAGCGATCGCGCGATGAAGCAATTCAACGCCTGAAACAGTCTTTGGGATTACTGGAAGTAGGTAAACGCGAATCTATCGAGGTCACGCCTGAAGAAGTGGAAACCAGAGTGACTGAAGTGATGGAACAGTACGCAGACCAAGAAGTTGACACCCAAAGAATGCGCTCAGTGGTGGAAAACGAACTGTTAACTGAAAAAATAGTCGATTGGCTTCTAGAACACTCATCAGTGGAACTTGTTCCTGAAGGATCTCTGAGTTCAGCAGCAGAAATTTCCGGCGACTTAGAGACACCTACAGATCAGGGCGAGGAACAAAGCACCTCCGCTAGTACAGAATCAATATAATTGGTGTAGAGAAGCGAATTACCGTGTCTGGACAAGAAAGTGCTGAGTAACAATCTTTTCTACTCGGTACTTCCTTGTCGCAGGGTGATTAATCACCTCTGTGAGGGAAATATTATCGGAAAATTAGCGTGGGTGGGGTCTTTACCCACAGCTATATATATGAGGCATAATGGTTAACAAATAGCTCAAATAAAACTGCATCAGTTCACAAGGCAGCAATAACTGCCAGCAAACCCCTCCTAACTTAATTCTCAACTGTTCTTATATGCTTCTATCCCAGTCGGGAAATGATCCCATCCATAGTTTAAGCACAATCAAAATTAGCTCTCACTTGAGCCGACCCAGCAACATTGTACCGATGGTGGTAGAACAGTCTGGCATGGGAGAACGTGCTTTCGACATTTACTCTCGCTTGCTGCGAGAGCGGATTATATTCTTGGGTACTCCCATAGATGATGCTGTTGCTAATTCCATTGTTGCTCAATTGCTGTTCTTAGACGCGGAAGATTCAGAGAAAGATATTCAGTTGTATATCAATTCCCCCGGGGGTTCTGTCTACGCGGGGATGGCAATTTATGATACAATACAACAAATCCGCCCGGATGTTGTTACTATATGTTTTGGATTAGCCGCAAGTATGGGGGCTTTCCTGTTGGCGGCCGGTTCTGCTGGTAAACGGATGTCTTTACCTGACTCTCGCATCATGATTCACCAACCACTGGGTGGGGCTCAAGGTCAAGCCATTGATATTGAGATTCAAGCGCGAGAAATTCTTTATGTGAAGGGTAAGTTGAATCAGTTACTCGGTCATCATACTGGTCAGCCACTCGAAAGACTTGAGGCAGATACCGAACGCGACTTTTTTATGTCGGCAGAAGAAGCAAAAAACTACGGTTTGATTGATCAAGTCATCTCCAGACAAAATATTCCCACCGCCGGGGAAAACGTCACCATTCTGAAATAAGAGGCTGGTATGTCTAAGTACGACTCCCATTTAAAATGTTCTTTTTGTGGCAAGTCTCAAGAGCAGGTTCGTAAATTAATCGCAGGTCCGGGAGTCTACATCTGCGATGAATGCGTTGACTTGTGTAATGAAATCCTAGACGAAGAGCTACTGGACACGAATACGGCTGCGTCACAACCAGCACCAAGGTCAGAAACACCTTCAAAACGTCGTGCCCGCTCTTCTAATCTCTCATTTAACCAAATTCCCAAGCCTAGAGAAATTAAAAATTATCTAGACGAACACGTTATCGGTCAAGACGAGGCCAAAAAAGTTTTGTCTGTGGCAGTTTATAACCACTACAAACGGCTGGCAGTCATTCAATCGAAAGGTAAAAATGGCGCAGACGATGCTGTAGAACTGCAAAAGTCCAATATTTTGTTAATTGGTCCAACTGGTTGTGGCAAAACCCTTTTGGCTCAAACATTAGCCACAATCTTGGATGTACCCTTTGCTGTGGCTGATGCCACGACACTCACAGAAGCAGGTTATGTGGGTGAGGATGTAGAAAATATCCTGCTGCGACTGTTACAAGTGGCAGATTTGGATGTGGAGGAAGCCCAGCGAGGAATTATCTACATTGACGAGATAGATAAAGTAGCTCGCAAGAGTGAAAATCCTTCCATTACCCGCGATGTTTCCGGTGAAGGCGTTCAGCAAGCTTTGCTAAAAATGTTAGAGGGAACAATCGCTAATGTGCCACCTCAAGGAGGTCGTAAGCATCCTTATCAAGATTGTATCCAGATTGATACGAGCAATATTCTCTTTGTGTGTGGCGGTGCCTTCGTGGGTTTAGAGAAGGTAGTAGAGCAGAGAGTGGGTAAAAAGTCAATGGGTTTTGTACAACCGGGGGACAGTCAGTCCAAAGAAAAGCGGGTTGCTGATACTCTGCGCCATCTCGAACCAGATGACTTAGTTAAGTTTGGTATGATTCCCGAATTTATTGGACGAGTACCAATGGTAGCTGTAGTAGATCCTTTGGATGAAGAAGCGCTGATGGCAATTCTCACCCAACCACGCAGTGCCTTGGTCAAACAGTACCAGAAGCTGCTCAACATGGATAACGTTCAATTAGATTTTAAACAGGATGCTTTGCGGGCGATCGCTCAAGAAGCCTACCGCAGAAAAACCGGCGCTAGAGCGTTGCGGGGTATCGTGGAAGAACTAATGCTTGATGTCATGTACGAATTACCGTCCCGTGAGGATGTCACTCGGTGCATGATTACTAAGGAAATGGTAGAGAAGCGCTCAACAGCTGAATTAATAGTACATCCTTCTTCCCTACCTAAGCCAGAATCAGCCTAGGTATCATTAGTCACTGGTCATTGGTCATTGGCTTTTGACTTTTGACTTTTGACTTTTGACTTTTGACTTTTGATTTTTGACTTTTGATTTTTGATTTTTGACTCTGGAAAAATGCCTTATATTTGTGTTCGTAGTGTTGAGCATTACTATGAGTGGGTGAAAAAACCATCTGGTTCTTCGGTAAAGCCAGTAATGGTTTTTATTCATGGTTGGGGGGGGTCAGCGAGGTACTGGAAAAGTACGGCTGATGCTTTAGCAGACCAATTTGATTGTTTACTGTACGATCTGCGGGGTTTTGGTCGTTCTCGCGGAAAACCTAATATAGTCGAAGCCAGTGAATCTGTTGTAACGTCCCAGTCAAACCCAGACAAGTCAGTAGCAATCAAAGAGTTAAGCTATGAATTAGAAGAGTATGCTGAGGACTTAGCAACTTTACTAGATGACTTGCAACTCCAACGCGTTTATATTAACTCTCATTCCATGGGTGCATCTATTGCGACATTGTTTATTAACCGCTATCCCCAACGAGTAGAACGAGCTATTTTAACCTGTAGTGGTATTTTTCAGTACGACGAAAAAGCCTTTACGGCTTTTCATAAATTTGGTGGTTATGTAGTCAAATTTCGTCATAAGTGGCTAAGTAAAATACCATTAGTTGACCGAATATTTATGGCTAGATTCTTGCATAGCCCCATTGCTAGTTCTGAACGTCAGGCTTTTTTGCAAGATTTTCTGCAAGCAGACTATGATACCGCATTAGGTACAATTTATACCTCAGTTAGTAAAGCGCAAGCGGAATTAATGCCCCAAGAGTTTGCCAAGGTGCAAGTACCAGTTTTGCTGGTGGCTGGTGAGTATGACCAAATTATTCCTGCGGAAATGGGTCGTCAGGCCGCATCCGGGAGTGAAAATATTAAGTTTACCATTATTCCTAATACATCCCATTTTCCTATGTTGGAAGATGCTTCAACTTACTTACAACGAGTACACGAGTTTTTACAGGTGAGTCAGGTATACCGATAACTGGGGTGGCGTAGCCATAAAGTTAAACCACAGATAAACACAGATAAATTTCAGATTGGGAAAGGCTATGTGGCTAAAGTCCCAGTTCACGTTTTAACAAATTAATGGATGTAGCCCCAATATAATTTTCCACTTTAATCAGTTTGGGTGGACGAATAATCTCTTCTAGTGATGCTTGTAGTGCGGCCTGTACGGTGGGGAAACTGGCTTGATCGCTGATAATTACTTCCGCCCGCTTGACAATGGCTCTGATTTGATAAGCATCTTTTGGCTGGGAAGTCATGATTAATAGTTCATCGCCTCGTAAACCATGAAGAATTGCTTGTGCTGCACGCACAATCCCGGAACTCAGACTCACTATACCTACACAATTCTCCTTCGGTAAGCTTTTGAGTAGTTCCAGTTCTTTGCTGTAGTCGTAGATATCCAGGGGAATCACACGTACGCCTTTTGGGGCGGAGATCGCCTCTACATCGCTGATAAAATAACGATTTGTGACCACTGTAGCCGAAGTAGTTTTATCTAACAAGGCCGTTAATTCTTCTATCGCTACCAACTGTACAGGTATCTTTAGAGATATTTTTAATTCATACACCATCAATTCTCCGACACCTATATCATGGGAGGGAACTGCAACCAATACTTGGGCGCTACAACTTAAGCGCCAATCAATTTCACCTAAAAATATCTCCCGCGCTTGATGCAGTGAATAGCCTTGAGATAACATCTCATCCAGTGCTTTCTGCACTAGTTTATACCCATCTTCAGTTTCTTTTCTGATGAATGGGTATTGCAGCTTGCTGCCGTATTCATGACCTTGACTCCGCACATAAATTCCCGAACCAGCTATACTTTCTACAAAACCGTCCTCTTCCAACTGGCGGTAAACTTTACTAATGGTATTACGGTGTAACCCAGTTTGCATTGCTAAGGCTCTTGTGCTCGGCAATTTGTATCCAGGTGGATATTGTCGGGAGGCGATGGCAAACTGAATTTGATTAAATAGCTGACTGGAAGCGGGTATTTCACTGTCTGGCTGAATACGGAATTTAATCATGACCAAACCTATTGATATTAGTAAAGGCAACTAACCCAGTGTATCGATTACTATTAGCTATTTTATATACACATTTATTCTTTTCGAGGTAAATTTTTTTTTGCCTGAATTTTTGCTAATTCATAATTTTCTTGGGAAATAGCTACATTTACTGGCATATTGATATCAAATCATTAAATACTTAATTACACAACACAGGTAGAAATTTTTATGGAAGAAAAAATTATACAGACGGCAAAGTTGAGAATTTCGCAAGATAATCTACAAATATCCGCTTATTTAGCACAGCCACAAGCACGTGGTTCTTATTCTGGTGTTGTGGTATTACAAGAGATTTTCGGTGTCAATGTTCACATTCGGGAAGTTACAGAACGAATTGCTAAACAAGGATATGTGGCGATCGCCCCGGCACTTTTTCAACGTCAAGCCCCTGATTTTGAAACAGGCTACACCCCAGAAGATATTGAAATTGGCAGAAAATATGCTTGGAAACAGACTCAAGCATCAGAGTTATTGCGTGATATTCAATCAGCCATTGACTATCTCAAGACCCTACCCCACCTGAAACCCGATAGCTTTGGCTGTATTGGCTTTTGTTTTGGTGGTCATGTAGCTTATCTTGCTGCTACCCTACCAGATATTAAAGCTACTGCTTCCTTCTATGGTGCTGGTATTACTACTCGCACCCCTGGCGGTGGCGCTCCTACCATCACCCGTACCACGGATATCCGAGGCACAATATATACTTTTTTTGGCTTGGAAGATGTCAGCATCCCCGCACCAGAGGTCGATGAAATTGCAGGAGAATTAGAAAAATATAAAATTTCTCATCGAGTGTTTCGCTACGATGGATCTGAACACGGATTTTTCTGTAACCATCGCGCCAGCTATAATCCTAAAGCCGCAGCTGATGCTTGGGAGCAGGTGAAACAACTTTTTGGCAGTGTGTTAGGAGCCTAGAGACAAAAGCAGGGGAAAGTCCCTGGATTGGGGACTATTCAAGCTATTTTAGGTTGTTTTCCCTACCGAATAATCATGCCATAATTACCTAACACTCCTACTAGCTCGGAACTTGTTAGGGGTTTAGTACAACTCCAGTGGCATCACATCAAATAATAATTTATCTTTAATCGTCATGAACTCCGAATCGAAACTTTCTCAACTAGCCAATTCGTCTTTTACTATGGACGATTTTGCCAAAGCACTAGAAGTACACGACTACCAGTTTCAAAAGGGACAAGTTGTAAGCGGAAAAGTATTTCAACTTGACCCTAATGGAGCCTATGTAGATATTGGTGGCAAATCATCCGCTTTTCTCCCCCGTGATGAGGCTTCTTTGAGAGCAGTGACCGATTTATCGGAGGTACTGCCATTGCATGAGGAACTAGAGTTTTTGATTATCCGAGATCAGGATGCAGAAGGTCAAGTCACCCTTTCCCGAAAACAGCTGGAAATTCGGCAAGTCTGGAAACGAATGGTAGAAATGCACGAAGGCGGTCAAACAGTGCAAGTCAGGGTCACGGGTGTGAATAAAGGTGGTGTTACTGTTGATCTGCTTTCCTTGCGAGGGTTTATTCCGCGATCGCACTTAGCCGAGCGTGATCATCTAGAAGCGCTAAAAGGCCAAAGTTTGACTGTGAGTTTTTTAGAGATTAATCCTAACACCAAAAAACTCATACTTTCCCAACGTTTGGCCACTCGTTCTAGCAGCTTCAGCTTATTAGAACTCAATCAGCTAGTAGAAGGTAAAGTTACTGGTATTAAACCTTTCGGAGTATTTGTAGATTTAGATGGTCTGAGTGCTTTGCTACATATTAAGCAAGTCAGCCAAAAATTCATTGACTCTCTAGATAAAGTCTTTCAAATTGGTCAACCGATTAAAGCTGTAATTATTGACTTAGATGAGGGTAAAGGTCGTGTGGCTCTTTCTACCCGAATTTTAGAAAATTTCCCTGGTGAAATTTTGGAGAATTTTGATGAAGTCATGGGTTCAGCCGAGGCGCGTGCTAATCGAGCTAGTAACAAATCTGCCGAATAGGTGTAGAGTTTCACGCCAGTTATTTGCGCATTTGCGTCTTGGCGTGAAACATGATTTTTTAGATATAAAATAAGTTAGCTATTTTTAGCTTTAGCCAAGTCTTGTAACTGCTTGATGTTTAAAATACAGTAACTATATTTGCAAACGGAGAGGGGGAGATTCGAACTCCCGGAGGTTTTAGCCTCATCCGATTTCAAGTCGGACGCAATCGACCACTCTGCCACCTCTCCAATAAAACTGTCAGGCTTATCATTAACACACGACAATTTAGCATTGTAGCGCTTTTGTCTAATATTAACAAGCTGACAGATCATAATATATCTCATCATGTACACATATTGCACTACTAAAGAAAAATATCTCTGGCATCCTGGGCTATCGCCTATAGAGAATTTCCTCTACAGCCACCTGGAAATCATAGCCTACCCACACTAAGGAGACTTGGGACACCTCACCGGCTTCTAGGGAGACAATGGAAAAATTGCGCAGCCTTTGCCCCTGATTATCCAAAATCCTGGGTACATTTGCTGCGTTGAGATAAATGGTTCCCTCTGGACTTTTAAATACAGCTTTTCGCTGGACTGTTTTTGTATGTCTGAGGGTGCGGTGCATATGACCAAACGTCACCAGAGGAATTGTTTTACCAGCCGTGAGAGCCTGAGAAATCGCCGCGCCGAGGTCTGGGTCGCCAAAGTCACCACCGATGGGATGCCAGTCCTTACCGCAGGGATCTTCGGGTCGATCGCCTAAACCACTAGGTCCATTGTGACCCAGAAAAATAATCGTGTCATGAGCGGCGCTTTTTGCGGCTTTGACAATCAGGTCAGTGGATTCCTCCATACTCGTCACACCATACCGTTGTTCCAGGATGTCCGCAAATTTCCACTCTGGTCCACCCCAGGTAAAAGGACGACCTCCCACCACAGTTAAATTCCAGGTGGGAAAATCCAGCCGACTGTAACCTACGTGGGCAGGTCCCAATAAATCGAGTTGTTCTTGTACCCAGTCTGACTTAGAACGGTCATATGGACATTTCCGCCGTCCCCATTCCGTGGCAGTATACCAGGCATCGTGGTTTCCCATCACTGCTGCTTTGGGAATATCCAGGGAGGCTATTGCTTTGACCACATCCACCGATTCATTGCCAAAATCGCCCACAAACAGCACCAAGTCAACACCTAGGTACTTGAGTGCAATGCCATCTTCTACTTCCCACTGGTCGTGAACATCTCCAACTACAGCAATTTTTAGGGTTATTGATTTGGTTTTCTGACTGGTCATGCCACTTTCCTTGCCGTCTATATCCAGCATATGAAACTCCGCCGGATTTGCACAGAACAGAGGGGATATCGACCCCCTACTATTTTTGGTAAAAACTACTATAATTGAATCCACAGAACAAAAACCTGGAACTTAAGGCAACTCCTAACTGTGTTTACCACCGTACTACGTCAAAAAAACAAAACCCAAACGGGTGAACTACCACTAGATTTATTTACTGCCATTGAGAGTCTAAAAAAGGAACTCAATGCAGTTATCCTGGCTCATTACTATCAAGAACCGGATATTCAGGATATCGCCGACTTTATTGGGGATTCCTTGCAATTAGCCAAAGCCGCAGCCCAGACAAATGCAGATGTGATTGTCTTTGCTGGTGTTCACTTTATGGCGGAGACAGCAAAGATACTTAACCCTGATAAGTTGGTGCTTTTACCAGATTTAAATGCTGGTTGTTCTTTAGCAGACAGTTGTCCACCAGAAGCTTTTGCAGCTTTTAAAGCAGCACATCCAGACCATCTGGTGGTTTCATACATCAACTGCTCTGCCGACATTAAAGCCATGAGTGACATTATCTGCACCAGTTCCAACGCTGTCAAGATTGTGCAACAAATACCACCGACACAGCCGATTATTTTTGCTCCGGATCGGAATTTGGGACGGTATGTGATGGAACAAACCGGACGAGATTTGTTGCTATGGGACGGGAGCTGTATTGTTCATGAAACATTTTCTGAAAAGAAGATTGTGGAGTTAAAAATTACACATCCACAAGCTGAAGCGATCGCTCACCCAGAATGTGAAACTAGCGTATTGCGCCACGCAAGTTTCATCGGCTCAACAGCCGCCTTACTCACATATTGTCAAAACAGCCCTACAAAAGAATTTATAGTGGCTACAGAGCCGGGTATTATTCACCAAATGCAGAAACTGTCCCCGGAAAAGCAATTTATTCCTGCCCCGCCATTGAACAACTGTGCTTGTAACGAATGTCCATTTATGAGGTTAAATACTTTGGAAAAATTATATTTAGCGATGAAAAATTGTATTCCGGAAATCACCATGTCAGAGGATATCCGCCTGGCGGCGCTGCGACCAATACAACGGATGCTGGAGATGAGCAGTTAATCTGTATAAACAAAACACCCCTTGGTGGGGTGTTTTGTCGTATAATATTAGACCTGGCATCGAGCTATTTTTGCGGAGGGCTACCCCTCAACTATCGTGGCCGCTGCAGCGTTTCACCTCTGAGTTCGGGAAGGGATCAGTGTGGTTCCACCGCGCCATAGACACCAGGAAAGAATAGTGGGTCAGATACCC
>NZ_JAQMTM010000082.1:0-6651 GCF_028331085.1 Anabaena sp. CS-542/02 | reverse complement strand
TTGTTACCACTAGCACCATTAACAGCGACCAACCAACCCCAAACCTTGCTGACGGAAATTGTCTTACGGATTAACGCCCTGGAGACAACCCAGCGTCCTGAAATTTCTGCTTACACCCAAATTTTAGCCGGGTTAAAATTTGAGAAGGATTTAATTAGAAGACTATTTCGGGAGGGTATGATGCGGGAGTCAGTAATTTACCAAGAAATTCTCGAAGAAGGGGAACAAATAGGAGAACAGCGAGAACGACGTTTAGTTGTACGTCAACTTACACGCAGGGTGGGAGAATTACCCCCGGATATAGGCGCACAATTGGCAAGTTTATCATTGGAAGAATTAGAAAATCTCGGTGAGGCTTTATTAGACTTTACCAGTTTGTTAGATTTGCAGTCCTGGTTAGGTAATAACTAAATTACATCCTGTAGCACTCCGCGGGTGTTTTTCCATGCCCAAATACCAACACCTGCAACTATAATACTCATTGCCACCAAAACAATTCTTAAGCCGAGCATATCTGTTAAAGGGCCAGTAATTGCCAGGGGTGCAGATAAGGCAATATTAACGATATGATTTTGAAAGCCAAATACTTTTCCGTGCATGGTGGGTGGTGTGCGCTGTTGAATTAAGGTTTGCATCGGTACACCAATTAGTGCAGCACCTACACCCAAAAAAGCACTTAGTCCCAGAGCAAGAATCAAATTATGGGTGAAAGTGAACACCCCTAAAACCAGGGACATGATTAAAAATCCCATTAGGGGTAAGGGTTTGTGATGCAATTTATCGCCCCAATGACCTAAAATTGCTGCACCAAATACCATACCTACACCCGCAGCGGCTAAGAAAAAGCCAAATTGTTTATCCTTTAAACCAAAGTCGGCGGCTAATCTAATGGTTAATACCATTAATGCGGCAAAGACACAATATAAAGTTGTGAGTTGCAGCATGGCGTTTAATATTAAAGGATTTTTTGTGATATAGCCTAAACCTGCTTTGAAGTCAGCCCAAGGATTAATTAGCGTAGGGCTTTCTCTAGGCGATAATTCGTTTTCTGGTCCTAAGTTAACTAGCTGTACGGCTAATCCTGATAATAGGTATAGTACACCGACCACAATTTCTTGACCATACCTGGCTCCTAACCAATCTTTGGCTAAAGTTAATATTGGCTCTCCAATAGCAAAACCCACAATTAAAGATCCCATCATGGTGGTGCTGTAGACCGCATTGGCGGCCATAAAATTCTCTCTTCGCACTAAAACCGGGATAGCAGCTTGTTGAGCGGGAGTGAAAAATTGGGCTAAGGTGGAAACACCAAAAGTCAGCAACAATAACATGAAAAAGTCTCTTGGTAAAAATGCAATGAATAGCATTAATACAGTTTGAATATAATTAGAGACGGTTAAAACCAGCTTTTTAGAGAAGCGGTCAACAAAGATACCACCCGCAGAACCGAACAAAATCGCCGGTAATGTAAAGGCTAGCATCAAAATTGAGTACATGGAGTTTTGGGCTAACCCGGTCGGCGGTTGGTAATTCTCCAGCAGCGCCACCATTAACACAAAAAATATTTTATCTCCTAACTGGGAGAACAGCTGCCCAATCCACAGGAGCATAAAACCACGATTTTTTAGCAGGGCGCTAAATCCGTTATTGACAGCAGCTGGTTCAGTGGGAAACATTATAAATACTGGGAATTTACTACTGGAACTGAGATGGGGGAATAAGCTATATTTTCTTTGCTTCTCCTCATTTCCTGGTGTTGATATTTATTATTTGGGAATTTTCAATTTTGAGTTGTTTAGTTTTCACTCATGTTGATTGATTCTATTGTTCATAGCGTTTGATTAGTAAATGTAAAAATTCCGCTGCAGTCAGGGGAACTGGGGGTTGAGAGGCTTTTACAGATGAATGTATCCACCAACCTTTTACTGTTTGAGGCGCGCGCCACATCGATAAATGGTTTACTGCTGGATCTGCGTAAAAGTTATCATGTCTACCACCCGATAATGAAGAACTCCAATGGGTAAAATAATCATGACTCATGCGATGTATCGGAAAGTTACCCCATAGTGGGACTCCCCAGCCATCTATAGCAATAAAGGCCTTGATATTACCACCTAACAATTGCCAGGAACAGGCCGCCCCTATGGCTCCCACCACACCGGCACTAAAGCTAATGAATGTTACTGGTGATTTTAAATCATTCTGTAAGCGATCGCCTAAAAATTGCAGAATGTGAACTGATGATAAAACTAATAAACCATCACCGGGAAAAACCAGGATTTTACCGCTGTTTTGTGGTTTGCAGCTATCAGTGGCTGAAAACAAGCATTCTGATATAAAGTTTTCTGTTAATCCTGGCTCATGGATTCCAGGGCAAATAATTATACTCATTTCTCTTTAGTCATAATTGGCTGTCCATGATTTCTCATGGATTTTTGTATGTTACCACACCGTTTGCTAAGTAATAGCAACTAGACAAGTCCCCACATGAATTTACTAAGTTAGTTGATGTTACCTTGATGATATCTGAAAACAGTCCTCTCAACTAAATTCTCATGTGGAATCCAGCTTGATCAAAAAACTATTTTTACTACTCAGTAAATAGTAATAACCCTTATATGCCTTTTGATATATTATTGTTAACTCCATGATCAACCTATCCCCCTGGATGGGATAATAAACTACTAATTAGCGGATCAATAGAGTTATTCCCTAAGTGAATGGCTCTCAACCCGAGTTTATATAGATTTATATTGAGGAACTGATTATGGTGGCCACACCAGAAAAACAGCAACACACTCACGAGGAATTACCAAGAAAAGACCGGGTAGCCGTCTTACTTATGGGCTACGGTGAGGTAGAAAGCTATGAAGATTTTGCTAACTATAACGAACAAGCCTTAAATCTACTAACTGCAAAATTTGCACCAGTACCAACCTGGATTTATCCGCCCTTAGCAAAGCTATTGGCCTTATTTGACCGTCACGAGTGGGGACACACCCACCATGATTTTATTTCCCCACACAATGCCATTTTTGAACAGCAACGGGCTGGAATTGAAAAGAATTTGCAGGCTAAGTGGGGGGATAGTATCCAAGTTTTCAAGGCTTTTAACTTTTGCGCCCCCTTCTTACCTCACCAAGTTTTAGCAGAAATTCACAATCAAGGTTTTGAGAAAGTCCTGATTTACCCTTTATTAGTTGTTGATTCCATCTTTACTAGTGGTATTGCAGTTGAGCAGGTTAACAATGCTTTGTCCACTGTTGCTCAGTCAGAAGAACACTGGGTGAAAGGACTGCGCTACATCCCCTCATTTTATAATGAAGCGGACTATATTGATTTGATGGCTAAACTGGTGGAGGAAAAGATTTCCTCTGACTTGGGTACAGCTTATTTACCTTCTCAAATTGGTATAGTGTTAATGAATCATGGCTGTCCCCACAAGGCTAAAGGGTTCACTTCTGGAATTACTGAAAGTCAAGTCCTATATGATTTAGTGCGGGATAAGTTAATTAACCGTTATCCTTTGATTTCTGTGGGTTGGCTAAACCACGATACGCCTTTAATTGAATGGACTTTACCTAATGCGGAGCAAGCTGCTAGTAATTTGATTCAATTGGGCGCAAAAGCAGTTATCTTTATGCCTATTGGTTTTGCTACAGAAAACCACGAAACTTTATTAGATGTACACCATATCATTCATGCTTTGGCGAAAAAGTATGCTAATGTGAATTATGTGCAGATGGCTTGTGTTAACGATAATCCAGAGTTTTTGGCAATGGCGGCGGAATGGGCGAATGATCATATTGCTGAGTTAATGAATCAGGAAGCTATGGCGGTTAATCCCCAGTTGGCGGGAAGTCACCATCATCATCATTAGACTGGGAAACTTAATCCCCCCCTCCTGTGCAAGGGAGGAGGGGAACTGGATTTCCGGATAATTGCCAGAATAATGGTTTATGCCATTAAAATCTGACTAATTAAAATACTCATCACCTCACCAGGGTTAGCGATTGGTAACAATGGACTCCAATCGCTAACGTTTGCATAGCCAATTACTTGCAGATAGTGAATTGTACTGCTAACAGTTTTTGCCGAACCAATCATTGACACTCCCCCCGGCTAGAAGCCGTGGGGAGTGTCAATACAGCGCCTACGATATACACACAAGTAAAAAATTGTAGGTTGGGTTCAGGTTTTGGGAAACCCAACATCATTGGCAACGTTGGGTTGCGCTGCGCTTAACCCAACCTACTTCTAATGAACTTTTTTAAGCTTGTCAGTCCAGTACGTTGCGCTACGCGACAACACACCCTACATAAATGGAGTAATTCAATCATTTGTGTGTACACCGTAGTTCCTTGCGGAAGAGAGGTTTTCCAGATACCTGAACCCATAGCTCAAGTTTTTGAGAGAGAGTTTAAAGAAGTTGCTGAATTTTATTGACTGCGTTGATAATCAGAGAGGATGTTTTTTCTATTTCGGCTTTGGTGGTAAATTTACCAATACCAATTCTTAACGCTCCTTCAATCAGATTTTCTGCAAAATTCATCGCTTGTAAAACGTGAGATGGTGCAAGGCCTATACAGTCCCATGCTTTTTGAAATTCTGTAACCGCTTGTTCACAAAGTTCTTCACTATATGCCAACCAAATTACTAATGTTGGTTCATTATTTCTCAGCGTAAACCCAATTAGCACTAAAACCCTGAATAGTTGCTAAAGAACTTAATGGTTGGATAGTTTTTTCGTAAGCATTAGTTAGAATTTCTAAATTTAATAAATCATTGGCTTGATTAACTTTCAATTCTGCAACAAAAGATTCAACATCATTTAACCATTTACTCTGAGAAACTTTTTGATGATAAATATCTAAGCCTAAATATTGCAACTTAACAAAATTAGAAAAATATTTTTCAGATGGTATATTATTAGATTTAGAAGAATTAACAGATTTTGTAGTTGGAATTAAATTCCATAGTTGATCATGAGCAACAAATGACCAAGGCAAATAATGATCTAATGAGATTTCATCCTTATTTAATTGAACTTGAGAATAAATACATTTAATATCCTGATGCTCTAAAATAGTTTTCCAATATTTAGTTTGATTTGCTAAAGAATCTCTTTGTTGTGGCATAAATAATTTATTAACCACATTGGGAATACTAGGGTTTTGTTGCTGCATATAATTTAACCATTCCCAAGATACCCAACCCCGAACTATTGTGTAATTTTCTTCTAAATATTCTACCCAATCTGGATGTAAAATAATGGCGTTACAATCTTGCTGGTCTTCAGCGTTAAAGGAATACAAAGGCTTTTTTATATCAAATTGATTCTTAGCTAAATTAATAATAGCTGGGTTAACATCATAATCTTTTAATCCTCTAGTTTCTTGAGTGAAGAAAGGACGAATTAAGCGATAAGAAACATAAAGATTAATAGAGTTAATAATATCTTCAAGATTTTGATTATTAATAGTATTACGTAAAATCTTCTTATCTGGATCTCTAAATTTTAAAATTGGTTCTGTAATTTCCAATTCTAGAGCATCTAATTTATTAGCGATTTGGTCTATTGTTCCAAAGGAAAGTTTAAAAAATTTGTGAGGATACCAAGCATTAGCCAACATCTCAACAATAATTTCTCGAAAGCTAATTGCTGATAAACGAGCAAAATTTATTCTTTTTAAAATATCCAATAAAGATAAAAAATAAAGATATTTATAAGAAGTAGCTCTAGAATCAAATAATCCTGCTAATGCTGAAATATTTAAATTATCAGCAATTGGTAAGTTATACATATTCAATTGAGATTTAATAGATTAAAGAAAAATTTTGGTGTTAAACTGTGCAATTATATAAAATTACAAGTGACAAACTAAACAAGGTAAATTATTATCTTCTTGATCTAAAATTTCTTCTAATGCTTTGGCTTTTTCTTTCGCCATTGACTTCTCATGATTAGCAATAATTTCATCCTTAAAAGTTAATTGAATTATCCCTGCGGTATCAGAAAAAACGAGTGCATCAAATCTTTTCACAACTGTTTCTATTGCTTCACATAAAACGTTTTCTGTGCAGCAGCTTCACAAGTAGGTTTTAACAAATTCCAATGTAATAACCATAATGATGCAGGGTCTTCTAAATAAGGGTCCCATCCATTATTTCCCAAAAGTTGCTCACCAAAACTTGTGGGAGAATTATTTTTATCAATAATTTTAAAAGCATTACACCAATAGCGCATAGAACGCACCATATTCTTACCCACACCCAAACGCACAGGTGCATCATCCTGTAAGAAAATTCCTGAATTTTTTTCCACAGCATCAAATCCTTTTTTCAACCAACCAAAACGAGGGTGAAAGGTTTCATGGTTGGCAAATATTGGATTTACTAGATTCGCTTGATTTTCAATATTTTTTAAGTTCAGTGTAGTTTGCATCACGATAGAATTGGTATAATAGCAACTAATTTTGTTATTATGACTCAAAGGAGACAAAATTTAATTTATAGCAACCGCCAAGGTAATTTAAGCATAAACTATAAGTAGTCCCTTTTCATGTGAAGCGATCGCTTGCTACAGGTATATGCCCAAGCCGTACAGTTACGACCTTCGTCAAAAAGTAATCCAAGCGATTGAACTCGATG
>NZ_JAQMTM010000081.1:0-21313 GCF_028331085.1 Anabaena sp. CS-542/02 | reverse complement strand
TGATAAGTTTTATAAGGTGATTTTAGACACTTCTTGATCCCCCCTAACCCCCCTTAAAAAGGGGGGAACTAGAGTCAAAGTCCCCCTTCTCAAGGGGGATTTAGGGGGATCTAAAAATATTAGATACACCATGAGGGACTTGACAAACATCCTGTAAGGGGAGAAGTCAATTACAAGTCTTCTACTTGAGATTCCAACCATTGATTAAAAAGTGCGATCGCTTCTTGAATTTTTGCTATAATCACTTCTGTTTCTTGGGCTAATTCTAATACTCTTTCTTTTCGCAATTGCAAATTATAATTATGACGTGCTAAATGTCTGAATTTACGATAATCATTTAATTTTAATAATAACGAACCTTGCCATAAAGGAGGACGATTTTCTCCACCAATTTCTGCCATTTGTAATAATAGTTGTTCATGCCAATTTTCTGCTTTCGGCATTCCATCATCTAAAGTAACAGCAACTCTTTCACTAATTCTCTCACAAGCTGTGTAAAAATCACAAATATAACTGGATAATGTGGGAGTGATAAAGATTTCTGGGACATTATCACTTTGTTCTAAAGCAGTTTTCATAGCTTGGAAATTATGCTCTAAAGCTATCATTTCATCTTCAATGCGAGTTTTTAGAGCTAAATATTTATTAGTTGGCATAGGTTTTTCTTTAAGAATCCGAGAACGCACAAAATCCGGCAGATCTTCCAATGCTACCAAATCTATTTTTAACCAATTAGGTGTGATTTTTTCCAGAAGAGAATAGGCTTCCCATTGTTGTTTTTCTGACATTCCTCTCACTGCTAAATCTAAGTCAGACTGCCAATGCCAAGGGCTTTCTCCTGATAAAGAACCAAATAATATTACCTCTTTTGCTCCCTTTTCTAGAAGGATTTGCCGACATTTTGTGGCTGTTTGTAATGCCTCTTTTTTTCTTTCTTCTAGTGTTTGATTGCTGTTTTCTGTGGTAATTTTTTCTATCATTGTGGTTAGTTCTAAGTTTATAAGATCTACATCCCTTTCTAAATAGGTTGATAGGAGGCTAATAGCTAAACAATCCGGAACACCGGAACACCGAAAGAAGGGTTTGAGTATGTACTGGGTCTTGTTCAATAATTAAGTAGGACTCCTATACAAATTATAACTTTAAATTATAACTTTGAATTATATTTTCATAAACAGAGATCATCTTTAATGCTATTTTATCCCATGTATAATTTTCTAGGATAAATTGCCGGGGCGATCGCTGTTTTTAGCATCAATTACGTAGGGCGATCGCTCAAACTCAGTTCTCACATTCTCAACTGGGGAGGAAATCTGGAGCTAGAATTTCTGCTAATGTAAAAGGACAGGATAGGGGAAATACTGTTTCCGGGAGGGATGTTTCTCTGTGGGCATCACGCAGGGATTTAGAATAAACTGTTACTAATGCTGTTTCTAAATCGCCCCGCAGACTTGGACTGTCGAGCAGTAAGGCTTCAATTTGATCTCGTTGATGATCGATGGTAGCTAACCAACTCTGGCTTTGTTTATCCGGCTGATATTGCCATTTGAGCAGGTGCATAATTAAAACCTGTAAGCGGCTGCGAAGTTGACGGCGATCGCGCTTTCCCATGCTTTCCAACTCTTGAGCAATGTGTTCTGCGTCAATTTCTGATAAACATCCCCGCCGCAATAATTCCACATTCTGATTAATCCAGGCATAAAAATCTAGGTCATATTCAGCCTCTAAACTCATGTTTTGCTCCTAGTTTTGAACCCGTTACTTAATATTAATATATATTGAGTTTCCGAGGGTGATCGCTCTGGGTTAGGGTATAAGCCGGCTGTATATATTATTGCACAGCTAGGGGATATTTGGGCGATCGTTGTTCACACATTAGGTATGGTCGATGGTTATCCACACGGGGGAGCCATCATGGATAGTTATCCACACGGGGGAGCCAGGGAATAAATTAAGAGTCTCAAAGCTAAAGTCGGTTAAAAACCGACTGGTTTTGTGTTTGGCGATGATGGTGTTCTGGGGTGGGTTGGAGGTTGGTCTAAATCTGTTGCTTGTTCTAATAATGAAATTGTGGTTCTGTTTAAATGATGGATTTTTTGATTATTAACATAATCTATGGCTGTGGATAATTGATGACCACCCAGGGAAAATATACCATATCCTTCTTGCCAAATAAATTTCTGTGGTAAGTTTGGCAATGAATGATTGTAATAATAACCGCTACTTCCCTTTAAACTTTTCACACATTCGGCAATAGATAGTTTAGGGGGTATAGAAATTACCAAATGAATATGGTCTTCAACTCCACCAATAGCATGAATAATACAACCCAGATGATCAGCTTTACCAATTAAATAACCATATACCTCATTTTCTATCTCATGACTAATTAAAGGCTCACGTTTTTTAGTCGCCCAAACAATATGATAATATAACCGCCATAAAGCCATAATTAAATTGATAAATTTAAGAGGTTGTTTCAAAAGTTTTTTATTGTCATCAATGACAATTGATCCCCCCAACCCCCCTTAAAAAGGGGGGCTAAATTCTTTAAAGTCCTCCTTGAAAAGCGTGATTTAGGGAGATTTGAAAATATTTGATACATCATGAGAGACTTCTAAAACATCCTCTAATCAAAATAACCTCAACCCTCTTCCTAGTCGGTTTTTAACCGACTTGAGCTTTGAGACGGGGAATTCATTCCCCGGCTCCCCCGTGTGGATAATTATCGACTATACCTAATGTGTGGAAACCCATGGACCGGCTGTGGTGTGTGGATAACGATCGCCCCTGGCTGTGGTGTGTGGATAACGATCGCCCCTGGCTGTGGTGTATGGATAACTATCGCCCCGGGATCCCCTGTCCCTGAATATCCTGATAAACCGCCGCCATTTTAGCGGCGATCGTATCCCATGTATAATTATCCAGGATAAATTCCCTAGCGCGATCGCCCATTTCCTTAGCTGCAATGGGGTCTTGCAAAAGTTGAATTAAAGCGTCAGCTATTTTATCAGCGTCAATATCTACAATACTCGCCGCCTTAGCCGTACCAGCTTCGGGGAAGTTGCAGCCAGTGGTAATAACACAGGGTAAACCAGTGGCCATACCCTCTAACACTGACATACTAAATCCTTCAGAATAGGAAGGCGCAACATAGATATCAGCAGCAGCTAAAGCTGCATATTTTAAAGTACCTGTCAACATTCCCGTAAAGGTGACAGCATCCCTACAACCTGCTTTTATAAAATAGCTTTCAGCAGTGGGTAAAAATCCGGTATTATCAGGGCCAGCCACAATCAAGTGAGCGTCAGTAAATTTCTTCAGTGCTTGAGCAAAAGCAGGAGCTAATAAATCTAATCCCTTTTTCGGGTCAATACGTCCTAAAAATATAATTAGTGTTTTATCGCGAGTTTGCGGAAATTCTTGATAAAAAATCTCTGAACTAGGAAGAGATACAAAATCTTGTCTATGGATACCATTAGGTATAAAAACTAAGCGAGTTTTTAAGCCAAGACTTTTAACATGACGAGATTCAGTAGAAGCTGTCATCTGCAAAGCTTGAGATCTTTGTAGTAATGGCTTTTCTAAAAAACTAAAGTACAGTTTTTTCTTCCAAGCTTTATAAGCTAATGCCCAAGGTTCCATCATACCATGTGGAGCAGAAATATAAGGAACTTTACGAAACTGGCATATCAAATGAGCGGCTAGAATTGGATAGGAAAAGATAGCATTAGTATGTACTATGTCATAGTTAGATACATTTTTAAACAACCATTTCGTCATTGAGCCAGTAAACTTATAATCAAACAAATCCAAGTATGAAAAATACTGGATTCGATAACCATTTTTTCTTATCCATTGGTTTAAAGGTACATCTAAACTGGTTGAACCATTTGCATGAGTAGCGATAATATCAACACTAACATTTAATTTAGCGATTGATTGCGCTAACTCAAGAACTATTTTTGTTGGTCCGCCATAGACTTCTCCCAAGGCGGGGATAACCATTAATATTTTCATATTTATTGATTTTTTTATTATTTATGTGCTAATGCATACTCAACTGCTTGGGTGAGTCCCTGAGCAAAATAATCAGGGGAAAACTTTTGAATATGTGTCAAAGCTGCGTCACTCATTTTGTGTAAATCAATTTCTCCAGAACTCATTTTCACCATCAAGTTAGTTAGCTGTTGCACATTTTCTGGGTCAAACCCAAACCCATTGACACCCTCAATGATTAAATCCTCATAACAGCCACAACGATTAGATACTAATACTGGTAAACCAGCAGCCATCGCCTCATTGACCACTAACCCCCATTGTTCTTGTATGCTGGCGTGAATGAAACAGCTACCATGGGCGAAGTAAGGTAAAAGTTCATTTTGTTGCAGAAAGCCGGGAAGATGAACATAATCTGCAATTCCTGCTTGGGTAATTTGTGCTTCTAGTTGTGAACGTAATTCCCCATCACCACACAGCACTAAATCCCAGGGTTTATCCCCAGACAATTGCCGATAAGCACCATAGGCTGAAACTAAAAATGGCAGATTTTTTTTGGTAACAAATCTATTAATAGCTAAAAAGAAAGGTTTATCTAATGGAGGAGATAAAGATTTGATTTGACTGGGGTGGAAAGCATCATTACCCACCACATTGTAACCTAAAAATATCGCCTCTGGGCGCATGCCCAACTTAATTAAATAACGTTTGTGTGGCTGTCCTCCTACTAGGGCGGATGTATATCTTGTAATTAACCATGCTTTGATTTTTTCAATCCACCAAGAACGGGGTGCATCATCTTCTTTTGTCTCAGACAACAAAATAGCAGGTTTACCATGCCAAAGACACCAAAATAAAGCAGCTACCATCGCAGGACGAGCATAGCCAGCAATGACAAAAATATCGGATTGGCTTTTTGCTAAAGTTGAATATAGATGTTTAATTATTTCCCAAACGCTGCTTTTTTCTATAGGTTTGTCGCTGATGGCTGAATAAATCTCAAAATTTATATCTTCTCTGGTTGTCTTCCAGGGATATTCTTTTTCATAACGAGCCAATTCAATACCCAAGGACAGCCAGCCTAGTTTTAAACAACTGTTTTGAAAAGAACCCACTCTAGCGAAATGATAAGGCCCGTAATTAGTGAAAATTACTGCTATTTTCAAGTTATTCTTAGAGGTTGTTTGGAAAGTCATGATTAGTGTATCTAATATTTTTAGATCCCCCTAAATCCCCCTTGAGAAGGAGGACTTTGACTCTAGTTCCCCCCTTTTTAAGGGGGGTTAGGGGGGATCAAGAAGTGTCTAAAATCACCTTATAAAACTTATCAAACATCCTCTTACTGTCAATCATCGGTTAGAATAGTAATAATTAGGAATTTTCGGTCTGCGCCGACTCTCAATAGTTTCTAAGTAGCGGACAACAACATAACCAAAAATCATAGGCCAAAGTACCAATAGTGTAATATCCCGCCCTAAATTGGGTGTCAAGCCTAAACCTACTAAAAATAATCCTAGCCGGAGAACTGATGCTCTTTGATTCCACAGTCGAGCGAGGAAAGCCGCCCAAACAGACATTAAAATCGCCGGTGCTACTGGCCCGAACCAAGGACCAAAATTCATAATTCCTCGCCCAATAAACCCGGCGGCGATGGTGGCTTGAATCCCACTACCAGGGTTTCGCAGGAGATTATATTCGTGTCCTAAAAGTGGTTTATTTGGCCAGAGAAATCTGGGAATAATATTTAAGGCTTCCGCTAGATACTCACTCCCATACTGTAAATTTAGTTTTCCTGCTTCGTAAAATTTATTGATATAAAATAACTCTTCAGCCATATTTAAACCCAGATGCTTGGTATCAGAACTTACAGTTGCATTACCTTGGAAATAGGCATTAATATCTGTATTCCGCAAGGTAATGACAATTAACATTAAGTAGTTAACCGCCATAAATAAACCAACGGAAATTGCTGCTTTCAACCACCACTTTTGACGAGAAGTTAATATATATGTCATATATGCTGGCATAGCTACAGCCAGAAAGGCATTGCGTGTTCCCGAAAGATAAAAAGCAGGCCAGGTGATAATAATCAAAAAGAAATTGATTAACTTGGCTTGGGGTTGACGTTGAAAGAAAATTATCACCCCAAACATGGCACATATTAAAGCATAAGTATACCCAGCCGCAGAAACAATAAAATCAGTTTGTCCTCCGACTCCCGCCCGACTCCACATTTGAGGAGCCCAGCGCCCACCTTGAGGAAATAAGGCTTGTGAAATATCCCAGTTTACGCGACTCACACCATAAATGAGTAAGAGTATCCAGAACACCATTAAGATTTGCAGGAGGCGATGGGGATATAAGGTAAACCAATTAGCGGCGGTGACTTGAGATGAATATTTGCCGATACTGCGGGTAATGCTGGGCAGTAAGCACCGGAATACAATTAAGAAAATGCAGACTTGATAATACCCTTGCTCTAAGATAGAGTTGTTGAATTTTACTAAGCTCTCCGGAGTATAAATTACTTCGGTAAAGTACCACATTCCTGTGGTGAGATAAATCATCAAAGCAGGTATAGCCCAACTCCAAGACATTTTACTTACTGCTTCCACAGAGAATAACAGTAATAGTCCAGCAGCTAGGTAATAACTAAAAGGGATTTCTAGATTTGTGGGCATGGTGAAAGTTTGAGTAGGTGTTCTGCAAGGTTGTTGAGTGTGAAGTTGCTAATTTCCGAGTTATTTGCTAACAATGTGAGAGTTTGGGGAGCATCAAGACAGAACTTTAGCATATTAGCGATCGCTTCCCCACTAATTGCATCTAAAAGCCAACCATTAACACCATCTACAACGACTTCCCCACAGCAACGAGAAGCAATAATAGGCAATTTCCAGGCTTGTGCTTCTAATTGAGTCAATCCAAACCCATCGGAGAGAGTCGGAAACAGAAAAATATCTGCCAGCTGATAATATTTGGCTGTTTCGCTGCGGTTAACACGACCTACCCAACGTACTTGGGTGTGGTTTTGCCAATATGAAGGAATTTCAATTCTGGGACCTCCTACAATCCAAAATTCAATGGGATATCCTTCTAGGTATTTTATAGATTCTAAAACAGAAGTAATTCCTTTTCTTAAAATCACTTGACCTAAAAATAGCACCCGCAAAGGTCGGTCTTGATTAAATAATTTGGGATAAATGCGGATAAAATTATTAGCTGCTTCTGGGGGAGTATAAACTAGAGGTAATATTTGCAGCTTCTGTGATTCAACTCCCGATTTTTCTAGTAGTTGATGTGACCAATGGGAATTTACCACAATGGCATCAGCTAGTTGACATTCTTCTTGCCAGGTTTGCCAATATTCATCTGGTGCAGGTTGCCAACTCGGAGAATATTCGGGATATTTTTGATACTCTTGAATAACAATTTTTTCTTCCCACAAACCCGGATCAATTTGACCTAAGACAGTATACCAGCCTTGTGATTTAGCAAATTTAAATAATTCTAATGCAGCGTAGCTATAAGAAAAGAGAATTGGAGGGGTACTGAATTTTCGAGTTAGTTGTTTGAGTTTATTAATTGCTTGTTTTTGAAACCAGTGATTCCGGGTAATGATTGTTTCCCACTCACCACACTTTTGTAATTTTTGATTCAGTTCAAAACTAAGGAGGGAGGTGTTAAAGGCGTGGACCTTGGACTCAGGTAGTTGATTATGAAAGCGCTCTCTGATTCCTGATTTGCTAATTATTTGCAATGGAGATAAAGGAGTTACCCAAGCATCTGTAATTAAGTGAGCTAACTTTTGCCGTTGATGTAATGCTCTGGGAATGGCATAATGTTCTCTAGCTCCAATTTGGCAGCAAATCCAATTAGACATAATTGATAATAGTTGACGGTTGACGGTTCACTGTTGAATCTCCTTGTGCATTGGCATTGGTGATACAAAATTTGAGCAATTAATGACTCTATTCTTAATAGACAATGAACTTTATCTGGGTAAAACACAAAAATTGTAAAGTTTTATTGCAGGCTTCAACACTTCTGTTAATAATATTTATATCAAAGTAGCCAAGGGAAATAATTTAGCTGATAGGTGAGGTTAGCTGATCTTTGCCCAATTACTCTGGCGGGGTTCCCTGCTACAATAGTATAAGCTTCTACATCTTTTGTCACGACCGCACCCGCACCAACTACAGCACCTTCTCCAATAGTAACCCCTGGTAAGATTATTACACGATAGGCAATCCAGGCGCGATCGCCTATGATTACATCTCCACCCCGGTCAGCAAAGTCTGGGGACTGTGGATCATGGCCTAATGTGAGAATAGTAGCTTCAGATCCAATGGAAACATCAGAACCAGTTTTTATAGTGATTATCAAAAGATTAATTAGATAAAACACAAAGTTTATTTTGCTTGGCAAGAAGCCAAAGTAAATAACTTGAATAATTTATGTTGATGCTTTTTTCTCGAAGGCAATTAAAAGCAAATGAGCAGATGACAGAATCTGACCCAGTTTACTATCACTATCTCCACCTGTAGTCATGATACGTAGTTTTTGCCAGTCTTGATAAAGAGTTGATAAGCTTTGATAAACTGAGTAAGAATAAGCTAATCCATCTCCTTCGCTGATGGTATAACCCTTGCCTTTGGTTTTAAACCAATCTGCTATCTTCCAAAACCCAAGAGAGAATATCAAGTATTTTAGTAATCGCAATAGAGGGCTTCCCTGTCCCATAAAGTTACAGTCAGAAATACAGACCATTTTAGTAGCAACTCTTGACATTTCTTGAATTACTTTTTCGGGTTCTCTCACATGATGGAGTACAGCAAATTCACAAACTACATCAAAGCTATTGTCAGCAAAAGGGAGGTTGTAACCATCACCATCTACTAACTCTTCTGATAAGATGCCTTTAGAGTAACCCTGTTCACGAAGTTCTTTAACTGGTTCAATACCTTTAATCACTAGGTTAGGAAACCGACGCTTTAGCCAAAGCACTGTGCGACCAGTACCAGCACCAACATCTAAAACACTACGAATTTGATAAAACTCTATATAACTTGCTAATAGATGCAAAGCTAAGATATGTTCTTGCTCTTTCTCAACATGAACTTCATCATATAGACTGGCTGTTTGGGCATAATACTGACGTTGAATATCAATTTCTTGAGTCATATTTAGGCTTTGTGTTGGTAGGTGGAATTTCTAAAAAATGGTTAAATATTAGTGATATTGGTACAGTAACCATGAGCACTAAAAACAATAGCAGAAAAAATGTGCTAAATGTATTAAATGGTGAAGGAGTTAATGCTGATCTAATGTAGGGAATAAAAATCTGGTGTAATAAATAAACGGGATAACTCAATTTTCCTAAAAGGAATATTATAGACCACCAGCTATAACTTATATTTATTTCTTTAATAACTAAGCTCCAAATCATCAAACCAATTAAACAACCTAAAACAGGTTCGTAAACTAAATTACCTGAAGAACCTAATGGTAACCAAATTAAGACAAGTAAACAATATAGAGAGATATAATTAACAGGGAAATAGTTTTTTTGAGCTACTTTTTGAGCTACCCATGCTCCCATACACCACTCAAACCAACGTTGAGGAGAATTAAACCACAAAACAGATCGTAAGTCTTGATCTATTAAATCATCAGTAAAATATTGACTGATTAGACGACTAATTAATGTGAATAAGATGACAACTAATAAAGCCCGATTAATTCCCCAAAGTTGAGCTAACTTATAAAAAATAGGGTAAAGCAGATATAGCTGTACTAATGTTCCCACAAACCACAGTGCCGGAATAATGCCAAAAAACGTTTTAGGACTGAGAGTATGGAGAAATAATAAGTGAGCAATGATATCCCAAATTGGTGGTAAATAGGCAAATATGTTTTGTTGACGAATTAAACCCCAAGCACTGTTAATAACTAGAGAAAGAAGAATTGCTCCTAAGTAGGCAGGATAGAGTCGTTGCAAACGACGAAAAATAAACTTACTCCATATCGGTTGAAATTCTGCGTCATTAATTAGTTTTTTTGCTTGAGAATAATGGATACCAAAACCACTTAGCACAAAAAATATGCTGACACCTAATGTTCCTCCGTATCTGAGCCAGTTAATCCAGGTTATTGAAGAATCAATCAAACTCGGTTCAGAGTTTGCAGGCAGAACATGAAAAGCAATAATAGCTAAAATTGATATTCCTTTAATAATATCAAGACTCCAAAAGCGGGATGTTTGAGGAATATCAGGCTGGAGATTAGCATTCATATTGTGCCAGCAACTTTATTAAGGTTTCAGATCGCGCTTGCCAGGTTTGCTGTTCAGCAAATTTTAATTGTTGAGTGCTTTTATAAAATGCCTCTTGAGTGCCGCTCAAACTCAGTTGTTGCCTAATTAAATTAATTGCTGCTTCTGGAGAATGAAATACACTAATCCACTCTGGATAAAGTCGGCATTCTGGAACATCGGTACTGAGCATGGGACGACCAGTGGCAATACCATCCATTACCTTTGTCGGACAAGCTGCCTGATTAAAGGGATGGGTAATATCATAGGGCATCCAGTTGACTGCAAATGACCAGTAATACTGCGCGACTTGTTCTTGAGGAATTTTATTAATGTGACGAACATTAGATAATGATAGCACGGCTTCACGATCTGCCATCCAATTTTCTTTACTCAAACCTCCAGCAAATCCATCCAGCCCCCCTACAAAAATAAAAGTTATGTCTGGACAGGCTTGAGCTACCTGTAACACCAGTTTCCAGTCCACTCGCTCAATCAAATTGCCTATATAACCAACTGTCATTGATTCAGGTAGTTTTTCTGGCTCAGGATTTAGGTAAGATTCCACTACTCCTAGAGGAAAGTGATGAATGGCTTCAGCCCGATGGGGATAACGCTGTCGTAAAGCTTCGACTTGGAATTGAGCAATACAGAGAATAATTTTGGCTCTGTTAACTAATTCCGCCTCCTGACGCAAAATTTGCTCTTTACGTGAGGGTTGATAATAAATATATTCGTCAAGGTTGTAATAAATTAACCGTTCCGATGGAATTTGGCGTACCCACGGTGCTGAAAATGGATAGGGTACAATGACCCAAGGTGTTATTCCAGATTGTTTCTCTAAACTCCGACACCAATGTTTAACTTTCCCGTTCAAGTAGGGCTGAAATATTTTCTCCAGACTACCAGCATAACCTGGAGGAAGTAATTGCATTGTGCGCTGTAAAAAAAGGGGTGTAGGTGAATTTGGCCACTTTGGTTTTAGACGACGGTAATTCAGCCAATCATAGGAACGAGTGGCATGGGTAGGAAAATCTTTAGCAAGAGCTTCTGCTAAAGCATATACCCAAGGGGTATTGGCAACGAGGAATAAAAAGCTAAGATGAGACATATTGAATATACTATAAGCCCCGAAAATCACGGAGTAAATAACCAAGCTGAGGCGATCGCCCGACAAAATCTCTAATTGCTGAACGCACGGGGCTGGGTAGGAGTTGAAAGCGACGAATTGGAGGCTTGTAATTAGTCGGTTTCTGACCCTCTTTGCTCCTGCTAATAGTTGGGAGTGAAGATACTTCTTTTATGAGAGACTCATAGTGTTTCCACATCACGGTTGCATCAAAATTTGATCGTGCTTGCTCAATTACATTATTCGCAAAAGCTTCATACTCATTACAGGCTCGAAAAACTTGGTTAGCTAGAATCTTGATGTCTCCTAATGGTGCAAAAAGTGCAGTCTTATTTGCTGAAACAATCTCCTTTGTGCCTGTCTCAATATCCCAAGCAACGGGAATACATCCCATACTCATTGCTTCAATTGTTGCCATTCCAAATGGCTCGACACGACTGAGCATCAATATAACTTTGGCAGATGAAGCTATATTAAAAATTACATCACGCTCAACGTGACCATGAATGTAAATATGTTCAAAATCAGGTAATTGTTTAATTTTAATTTGAAAGGTAGGAGATATATTTCCAAACCAATGAAGGTTTCCGATAAAGCCATGATTGGAAAGCTCACTCCAAATTTTAAGGGCATCAAATGCGCCCTTACGGGGGTTATCACCTCCTAAAAATATAATGTCATCTTTTCGGGATATAGGTTGTTGCAAGTCAGAAAAATTACAGCCATTTAAAATGACAGAAAGTTTTTGGGAATTTTTTATATATTGTCTAAACTCACGAGCTACTGTTTCTGAAACAGCAACAACTGCATCTAAATCACTTTCTTGTTTAACTGATGCTTTCCAGTAGCGGTAAGCAGTATCATGAACAACATAGATACATTTGATTGTAGAAGGTAGATAAGGAATTACAGCATCTGTCTGTTCGCATCCATTCAAAAGTAATACATCTTGAGGGTGATCAGATAACCAATTTATTAATTCTACAGGAGTTTCTTCTGCTAAACCTTCTAGCCCGAAGGAAGCAACACGGAAAGGAAGATTATTAGCTGTCAGCCTTGATGTAGGTTCAAGTACAAGTAATAATGTGGTTTCGTAACCGGCTTTGGCAGCTTGCTCACAGCACGATATGGCTACTGAAGCCACTCCACCACTACGATCATCAGGAATAAGCCAACATAGTTTCATAATTATTTATTTGTGTAAAAAATAATTGTTATTCAATCATTTATTTTGGACAAATTGCTAACCAATTATCTAAAATAACTGAATCTATCTGTGAGATATTACCTTCTACTAAAGAGCCATTTTCTATTAGTTTGTAAATAGAATAACCATGATCCAACAAAATTTGAGTTGGTTTTTTCGGATCAAGTCCAGCTTTTTTAGCATTGTTTGGACAAACTTCATAATAAATGAGGTTAACTCTTTTCTCCCGTAGTAGTTCTATTGCTCCTGAAAATACCAGTTCTTCATAACCTTCTACATCAACTTTTAAAAAAGAAATATTTTCTATAGAGTGGCTTTTTGCATAATTATCAAGAGTTATACAAGGTAGGTTAATTAAATGCTCTCCTTCCTGAGAAATGCTAGTTGTACCTCGGTAGGTCGGATCTGCATTAAAAGCAATTTCACCATTATGATCTGCAACTACTATATTTTGCAGTAGGACATTATTACATTTATTCAATTCAGTATTTTTTTTCAAAGACGAAAATGTTGAGGGATTTGGCTCAAAGGAATGAACTTTTCTTGAGAAAAAGCGTTTAGCTAATATAAGCGATACAACTCCTAAATTTGCACCTACATCTATCAAGTCACCATCTGTTAAGCTATAGTGATTCAAAAAAATCCTCTCTGCATCACTAACAAAATGTGTACAGGAATGAAATTCACTAAAACCACTTAGTCCTACAATACGGATATCATCGGGAAGTAACCTAACGGCTTCTCCTTTGTTTTGCCATTTACTTACTTGGTACTCATAGTAATCACCAAATAACTTTGGATTTTGGAGTAATGTTAAGCCATTTCTAATCAGTTTCATCGTATTTATACTTAAATTGGGTGAAGGATTCAATCTGAAATAATCTTACTGGGAATTGGTGTTAATTACAGCAGTCCAAGCTCGATGACCAGATTGCATATCAAAACCAGAAAAGTATCTGGCACGAATTTTTTCGCTATCGATAGAACCATTTGCTACCTTTTCTAGAGCAATGGTGAGTGCTTGATTCAGTTCCTCTGGATGATCAGGTGAAACTAACAAACCAATCTCTGGATATCCCTCATATAAGTCAGGAATTCCCCCTACTTTTGCTGCTACACAAAAGCGTCCAGCTTGCATCAATTCTAATAGTGTGAAGCATGGTCCACCTTCAAACCGAGAAGGATAAACAAATAAATGGCAATTTGCCATGATCTTGGGTAGGTCTTGGCGATGATCGTAAGCACCATGAAAAATAACTTGCTGTGTAATTCCTAGTTCTTCCGCTAATTTTTCCAGTTGAGGTTGGTCTGCTCCACGCCCATAGAGGTGTAGCTCTACTGGCTTTTGATTGTTCACTAAGGTGGCGATCGCTTGGAGTAAAGTATCAAGATTCTTTTGTTTTATGTCTAATCTTCCTAAAAATCCTATTTTCCAAGGTGGACTGGGAGGTAAAGAAACTATTTCGGGAAATAGCAATAAGTTGTGATACGGCACAACATGAACTTTGCCTGTGTAACCATATATCTGTTTAAACTGATCTACAGTACATTGGGAGACAGAAATCACAGCATCTGTTTCAGCTACAGCCTCACAGAATTTTTGTCCGTGTGGTGAAAGTGGAGGAAGAAACTCTGGAGCAAGCATCCAACTAGCAGCAATTCTCGCACCACGCTGATGAACCAGACGTACCATGTTTAAATATAATTGTGGCATGGGTTGGCGCACACAGTACACCCAATCACCGGGCTTTAACTGAGTACCCAACCAAGCAAGCATTAATCGTTGTCTTACTAACCAGCGATCGCCCCATACTCTAGGTTGACGGTATACATGGATACCTATTTTGACTAATTCATCAACCAACGGACAAGATTCTAACTCAGCTACTACGACACAAAACGGTATTTTTTCTTGGTGTAAATGTGTTGCTAGTGCGTGCAAATAAGTTTCTATGCCACCTGCGCGGTATAAAACATCGGAGTAGAGGAAAATCATTAATTTTCTATCCTCGTAGTGAGGTTGTTTCCCAAACTTCGACTAGAGTGGGATTGGTATTTGATTGAATGGCTTGGAGATAACGCTGTTTTTGTGATCCTGCCCAAGCTGGTGAGTAAATGGCTACATCTGAACCCATGATATGAGCGATGGGTAATTTTGTAGATAACTCTTTTAGATACTCAGGAACGCCATTTTTTCCGTCAAAATAACCCCAGTTAGCATAATCATGCCAGAGGAAAAAGCCGTTAGGCGAAAGCAAGGGCAAAAGTAGTTCTGTATCATGTTTCACGCTCCCATAGGAGTGATCCGCATCGAGAAAAATGAAATCATAAGATCCAGGTACATCTTGCTGAAAAATTTCTTTGCTAGTTTCACCAACTCTTCTTTCAATCATGGAGGAGTAAGGTGTATTTCGGTAAGCTTCACCATGGTCTGGATATTGATCTACTGTAACAATTTTGGCATCTGATGTGATATGCTGGGCTAAATATAGGGCTGTATAGCCTCTAAAACTACCTACCTCCATTAGTCTTTTGGGTTGGCTGCAAACTACTACCTTTAGTAAGGAGGCGACATCTGCCAGAGGAGTAGACCAAGCTCCACGAGGGAATTGATGAAAAATGACTGGTTGATCGTCAAAGTTGTCAAATAGTTGTCCAAGCAAAATATCAGGCAAAGTCAACCTCTTTTTCAGAAAGTGACAAAGTGTCAAGTCCGCAAAAGGTCGATAGTAGAAAAAATTCTTCACAGGATTCATAGTGGTGTTTATATGACAGTACAAGGATTACAGAAAATATAATCTCTAATTCAAAAGGCTTCACGCGAAATTTGCGGATACTTTAAGTAAGAAAACAGATAAGCCCAAAAAAAACGATAGTTCCAAATGTGTGGAAAGAAGGAAAAAGACTGTTTTATAAATTCGGTTAAAGGAATATTCTGATTGTGCTGACTAGTTAATTCATCTATAACTAGATGAAATTGAAATTTGGCTCTAGATGATTTCCAGCCTCTAGGCATAATTTCCATATTTTGATAAGCAAATTTATCAAAAACTTGAAGAATCTCGGATTTAAAAGCTTGCTGCTGACTAACTGTTTTAGAGTCTGAATGCAATCTAAATTTAGCCAATATCTCATCTATCAGTTTTACTTTAAAGTTTGGCATTAGAGCTAATCTCAAATACAACTCATAGTCCATTGCATATTTCAAGGAAACATCAAGTCCGCCAACTAGACGACAGGCATAACATGACATATAAATAGAAGGCTGTGGAGTTCCCCAATGTTCCCACACACAAATCAAATTTGATACTTCTTCAAATGGCTTCGGATGCAAGTATGTCCAAAAAGGAGTAGAATCATCAAAAATATTTAATTTTCCGCTATAAACTGTTGCTGAAGGTTCCTTTGAATTTGCCTTAGAAATAGACTGTAGAGCATTTACTTCTAACAGATCATCTGAATTCAGCCAATTCCAAATCACGCCGTTACAACGATCAAAACCTTTTTGAATAGCATTAGTTTGACCATTATCTGGCTCACTCACCCAATAAGAAATCCACGGTTCATATTTGCGAATAATTTCAATTGTATTGTCTGTACTTCCGCCATCAATGATAATATATTCAAGATTTGGATAACCCTGAAGCAAAACCGAGCGAATAGTTTCTTCAATAAATTGCCCTTGATTATAGCTAGGTGTAACAATACTAATGCGTGGCCATTCCCCCCCATGGGGCATGGTATCAGGTAATGGTTGGGTTTCCTCAGTCCAAGGCCAGCCTGTTTTGCCTTCTGGGGCTGGAGGTAAGTCTTTTAAGGTTACAGCAGTGTTTACAAGTGGCATATTATTTTTTGAAAGTTATATTTTCAATTTATATTTTCAATAATTTATTAGACAAATTGAGATTCATTAACAAAATACACAATATAATAAATATTGCTGCATTATGAATATTACTTTTTATACACCTGCTGATCTGGTTCTATGTACCGTGTTACTTGCAGGTCTAAGTAATTTTCATTAATGGCGATCGCCCGACAATTTTCACTCATTGTTTTGCGTAACTGGTCATCTTTGAGTAATTGGAAAATTCTATCAGAAAAATCTTGCGTATTTTCTGGTTGAGCTAAATAACCTGTAATTCCTGGACAGACTAAATCAGGTACACCACCTATTTTAAAGGATACCATTGGTGTTCCACAAGCCATACTGTCTTGCAGAACTAGAGATAAATTATCCGCACGGGTGGGGAAAATAAACAAGTCAGCGGCAGAAAAAAGCCAGGGATTTGAGGCGATCGCACCAACGCTGCTGCAAGCAGATCGCCCCAGGGCTGCGAAGGCGATCGCACCAACGCTGCTGCAAGGCGATCGCCTAATACCCAATTAGTTTAATATTTGCCATCACCTAGACAATCTAGCCGGTTTCAACCGGCTTGAGCTTTGAGACTGGGGTTTTAACCCCTGGCTCTTGGCTGGTGCGGCTGGGTGTATCCAATACTAAAGGCGATCGCCCCTGATTGGTTATGCTACCTGAAAATATTCCCAGGCGTTTTTAGCCTGGGGTAGAGGTTGGTTATTTTCTTGGTAAAGCTGAAGATAACTGTCAATTACTTGCTGGCCATGTTTGGCTGCTTCCTCATAAGTATTCCCGTGGGTGTGGATATCTTGAAAAGGAAAGTCAGGGAGGTGGACTACATAGCAGTTATCCTCTTGAGACCAGAAAATCATCATACTATAATGTGAATTCATGGCAATTCTTCTAGTCTTGCGAGTCTTTGTTTAACTTGTTTCTCCAAGTAGATTTTAGCATCGTCACCATCCTTACCTGCAATTGTAATCGGCATATCTGGCATTTTTTCGTGAATCCAGATTGTGTGACTACCTTTACCAGTCCGTTGGATAAATCCGGCTTTTAACAACATTGCCTTTAGTTCTCGAATTTTTCTAGGCATTAAATTGTAAAGTTTTATTGCAGGATTCAACACTTCTAGTTATAAATCTATAGGCGATCGCCCCAACGCTGCTGCAAGGCGATCGCACTCCCACTGCTGCAAGTTATCCACACGGGGGGAGCCGGGGAATGAATTCCCCGTCTCAAAGCTTAAGTCGGTTAAAAACCGACTGGTTTGGCTGTACCTAATACGGGAGGCGATAGCGCTAGCGCTGCTGCAAGGCGATCGCACCAACGCTGCTGCAAGCAGATCGCCCAAGCGCCCAATGAATCTAATATTTGCCATCACCTAGACAATCTAGCCGGTTTCAACCGGCTTCAGCTTTCAGACAGGGGTTTTAACCCCTGGCTCTTGGCTGGTGTGGCTGGGTGTACCCAGTACCAAAGGCGATCGCCCCAACGCTGCTGCAAGGCGATCGCCTAATACCCAATTAGTTTAATATTTGCCATCACCTAGACAATCTAGCCGGTTTCAACCGGCTTCAGCTTTCAGACAGGGGTTTTAACCCCTGGCTCTTGGCTGGTGTGGCTGGGTGTACCCAATACCAAAGGCGATCGCACCAACGCTGCTGCAAGCATATCGCGCCAACCCTGCTGCAAGCAGATCGCACCTATTTTTTTCCTGAGACATGACTTTCAGCTTATTATTATTCCATTTCTTCAGGCAGCCAATTTTCATCTAAAGCTTGCTCAGTAGTAAAAGCTATATCTACAGGAAATATCTTCGGTTCTAGTCCGGTTTTAACAACTGTAATATCTCTAGCATCTTGATAAGCTTCGTCAAATATTTCCAGTAAGTAAGGCTTAAGACTGGGATTCCTTTTGAGCAGTTTTTTAATTTGTTTTCTTTGTTCTATAATTGTCCCTTTCCATCCTCGACTATTATAGTTTCTCTCTTGATGCCAATAAGTTAGTTTTAGTAGATGCTCAAATAATACTATTAAGCGATTTTCTAGTTGATGCTTTTGTTCATTCCCCAAGTCTTCTAACTCTGCCAATAAATTTTCCCAATCTATAAAAGTTAAATCTTGATTACGGATATTTTTAACTGTAGTTTGTATCCACTGATAAAAATCTTGTTTATACAAGTTCTTTAGCTGATTATTGGTTTCTTTCAGTGTCTGACTCATATATGTATGAACACAGAGACAATTCTCTTTATACTATAGTATATCCTCAGTCCAGACATTTTAGAGATTTTAGAGATTTTAGGCGATAGCGCTAGCGCTGCTGCAAGCAGATCGCCCAAGTGTTGCAGATCGCCCTAAGACCCAATTAATTTAATATTTGCCATCACCTAGAAAATCTAGCCGGTTTCAACCGGCTTAAGCTTTCAGACAGGGGTTTTAACCCCTGGCTCTGTAATGGTTTACCTAGCTGTGCGCCCAACACCAGAGGCGATAGCACCAGGGCTGCTGCAAGCAGATTATACTCCCACTGCTGGAAGCAAATAGTTATCGCGATGGTAAACAGGATATTATTGCCAATCTTGGCTAGTATCACAAAGAAAACTATCTGCGATCGCTGCTTCAAACCTGTAGGGACATTTTTCCGGAAAAGTTCTCAAGGGTAAGTTGGTTTCCCGTAGAGCTAAATCTACCCCCGCTGCAAAACCATCCTCTACAGCCTCAGCCATGGAAGACTTTAAGCTAGGATTGCGACGAAAATGGCGGTTGATTGCTCGGCGCTGTTCTCTGATAGTCAGAAACCAACTGCGACAACGGTTTTCTGGCTGATATTCCCACTTGAGCAGATGACCTAACAAGACAGTCAGACGACTGACTAATTCTCGGTATTCCTGTCTTCCCAACCCTTCTAATTCAGCTTGTAAATTTTGCCAGTCTAATTCTGATACTTGCCTTTGTGCTAGTGCTTGTACTTGCCACTGAGTCCAGCCATAAAAATCCTCTTCGTATCGTGAAGCTCCTTCAGAATTCATAGTCTTGATATTCAGCTTCAAGGGTAAAACTTTTACTATATATTTTACACCGGAGCCAGGGAATAAATTAAGAGCCTAATAGCTTAACCCGGTTAAAAACCGACTGGTTTGGCTGGGTGTACCCAACACCAGAGGCGATAGCGCTAGCGCTGCTGCAAGCAGATCGCTACGCAGTGCTGCATAATACCCAATTAATCTCAGAGGATGTTTGAAAAGTCCCTCATGGTGTATCTAATATTTTTAGATCCCCCTAAATCCCCCTTGAGAAGGGGGACTTTGACTCTAGTTCCCCCCTTGAGAAGGGGGGTTAGGGGGGATCAAGAAGTGTCTAAAATCACCTGATAAAACTTATCAAACATCCTCTTAAAAATATTCGGTAAAATAATTTGTCCGTTTTCATTTATTTAATTACTTGCTTGAAGTTTTTTTGATGCAAGTTTTCAATAAATTTTTGATGATTTGGTGATTGTAAGTTTTTATTTAATTCTCCTAAAACTTCAGCTAAATTAGTTTGAATTAACGATTTAGTTGATAATACTAATCCTGGAAATAATCTACTTTCAATTAAGCCTAAACTATCAGGTTCAAGTCTTCTATACTCACCTTCATGGAGATAAAACCAATCAATTTCTTGATCATACACTCGCCACACAATGTATTCTTTGACTCCATGACGACGATAGACATTTAATTTATCATGTGAATCGTAGGAAACTGTTGAGCCGGAAATTTCTACTATTAATTCGGGCGCACCTTCGATATAATCATCTTCACTAATTCGGGATTGTCCTCCTAATTCTGATTTTATTCTTAATAAAGCATCCGGTTGAGGTTCATTATCTAGATCTAATCTCACTGTGGTATTATCAGCTAACTCTACTCCGGGAGTATGGGCTACATAAGTTGCTAACCAACCCATAATTAAACTATGAGGGAATCCATGACCTTTATATCCTAAAGCTGCTGCCATATATACTACTCCATTAATTAATTCAACTTTTTGGGTTGGAGATATTTTTTGACAGCGTTTTTCAAATTCAAAACGATTTAGGCGATCGCCATTTTCTAAAGTTGGCATTATTGGGTTGATCATTGTTAGCTCTCCTAAAGTTAACATTAAGAAAATTGCTACAAAAAAGCCTCAAGTTGTTAGTTGTTGTTTAAATTCGCAAAATCGGCTTTCCAGTTGGGATCAGGGTAAGAACTGTAATTCTACTACTGCTTTTCTGACTATGTTTTCATTTCCTCCCCCTTTTAATAAAGGTAATAAACTTGATAGCTTATTCTCAAAAACTAAATTAACGTCTATTTCCCATAGATTAATAACATAATAATTTTGATAACTTTTGATTTCCCTAAATTCCGCTTCATAGAAGTTAGGAATTATTTCCCTTTGAGAGTTGGGTAAAATGTTGACCAATACCGGATAAACAGGTAAGTTATAGTTTTCTTTGGCTAGGGCGGTATAGGCATAGATTCTTACAGGCACTTGTTTATTATAACGCAATTGTAACTCATTGAGAATTAAAAATTCTCCGGCTTTGGGACTGGAGACTTTAATTAATACATCATTTTCTCTAGCTACCCATTGAAAATCAGAATTAATAATTTCCTTAACTGTTAGAGGATGTTTGGAAAGTCCCTCATGGTGTATCTAATATTTTTAGATCCCCCTAAATCCCCCTTGAGAAGGGGGACTTTGACTCTAGTTCCCCCCTTTTTAAGGGGGGTTAGGGGGGATCAAGAAGTGTCTAAAATCACCTTATAAAACTTAT